>NZ_JBKJFM010000052.1:0-33612 GCF_046614825.1 Streptomyces nanhaiensis | reverse complement strand
GGGCGGCCCCTCGGGCCCGAGGGGCCGGATCCCCACACGGCGGGGGAGGGCGAGGGCGGCGGGGCGGTGGAGGGAGGCCGCGGCCACCGGGCCGGGCGGAGGCCGGACACGGGGCCGGCACAGGACGGACCGGATCGCGGCAGTGCGGCGCCGGGCGGCAGGGGGCGGCACGGCGGCTCCGGCGCTCCGCACCGGCTCCGCACGCGGGCCGGGTGCGTCGAGCGCGTCGATCAGTCCGGGCAGCGGTCTTGATCTGACGTGCTCATGTCGCCATTCTGTCATCTGGCGCCCGCCGGGAGGAAACCTTTCGGCGCCACCCTGACGGCGTTCCTTCCACTCAACTTCCCCCCATCTCCAGGGAGTTCGTATGCACGGCATGCGCCTGCCCGCTTCGCGGCGCGGCTTCTACGCGCGTCGATCCACCACCCTCGGCGCACTCATCGCCCTCTGCGCCGGTCTGCTGTTCCTGAGCGCCCCCACCGCCCAGGCCGCGCCCCCCACCCCGCCGAGCGCGTCCACCGCCCGCTCCTACCTCGCCTCCCTGACGGTGCGCGCCGAGGGCTCGTCGGACGGCTACAGCCGCGACAAGTTCCCGCACTGGGTCACCCAGAGCGGCACCTGCAACACCCGTGAGGTCGTCCTCAAGCGCGACGGCACCAACGTGGTGCAGGACAGCAGCTGCGCGGCCACCAGCGGCCGCTGGTACTCGCCCTACGACGGCGCCACCTGGTACGCCGCCTCCGACGTGGACATCGACCACGTCGTGCCGCTGGCCGAGGCCTGGCGCTCGGGCGCGAGCTCCTGGACCACCTCCAAGCGGCAGTCGTTCGCCAACGACCTGTCCATCGCCCAGCTCATCGCCGTGACCGACAACGTCAACCAGTCCAAGGGCGACAAGGACCCCGCGGAGTGGATGCCGCCGCGCTCCACCTACCACTGCACCTACGCCCGGATGTGGGTCTGGGTGAAGCACAGCTACGGCCTGTCCGTGGACTCCGCCGAGAAGAGCAGGCTCAGCAGTGTGCTGAGCGGCTGCTGACCGGACGCCCCCGGCGCGCGGAAACTCCCGCCCCTCCCCCGTCGTTCCCCTAGGGTCGAACCTGCCGGAACCGACGGAGGGAGGGCCGGCCGCATGACCGCACTGCGCCTGGGCCCGCTGCTGCGGTACGCCGACACCGACTCGGCGACCGTCTGGGTCGAGACCGACCGCCCCTGCCGGGCCGAGGTGCGCTGCGGCGGCGGAACGGGCGGCGGTACCGACGGCGGAACGGACGAGGGTCGGGCGGAGGTCCGCGCCGCCGCCCGCACCTGGCAGGTCGCCGGCCACCACTACGCCCTGGTGCCCGTCACCGGGCTGCGCCCCGGCACCGAGACGCCCTACCGCGTCCTGCTGGACGGCGAACAGGTCTGGCCGCCGCCCGGCTCCCCCTTCCCGCCCAGCACCATCCGCACCCTCCCCTCGGAGGGCGACGCCGGGAGCGGTGATGAAGCGGGGAACCCGGAGAACCCGGAGAACGCGGGGAACCCGGAGAACACGGAGAACGGCGGGAGCCCCGGGGAGGCCCGCCCGCTGCGCGTCGTCTTCGGCTCCTGCCGCTGGGCCGCACGCCCCTCCGCCTCCGCGCACGGCGCGATCGGCCCCGACGCCCTCGACGCCCTGGCCCGCGACGTCCTGGCCGGCGCCGCGGAGCGCCCCGACCTCCTGCTCCTGCTGGGCGACCAGGTGTACGCCGACGAGACCTCCGAGGTGATCCGCCGCAGGATCGCCGCCCGCCGCAGCCTGCGGGAAGCGCCCTGGGGCCAGGTGGCCGACTACGAGGAGTACACCTGGCTGTACGAGGAGTCCTGGCTCGATCCCCGGGTGCGGTGGCTGCTGTCCACCGTCCCCAGCTGCATGATCTTCGACGACCACGACCTGATCGACGACTGGAACACCAGCGAGGCCTGGCAGCGGGAGATCCGCGCCGCCCCCTGGTGGCGTGAGCGCGTCCTGGGCGGGCTCACCTCGTACTGGGTCCACCAGCACCTGGGCAACCTCTCCCCCGCCGAGCTGGCCGGCGACGAGCTGTACGCGGCCGTGCGGAGTGCGGACGGCGACGCGGCCGGCCTGCTGCGCGCCTTCGCCGAGCGGGCCGACTCCGACCCGGCCTCCGCCCGCTGGAGCTACCGCCGCGACCTGGGCCGCACCCGGCTGCTGATGGTGGACACCCGGGCGGCCCGCGTCCTGCCCGAGCCGGAGCGGGCCATGCTCGACGAGAGCGAGACGCGGTGGCTGCGCGAGCAGGTCGCGGACGGGCGCGGCACCTACGACCACCTCCTCGTCGGCTCCTCCCTGCCCTGGCTGCTGCCGCCGGCCGTGCACGACGCGGAGGCCTGGAGCGCCGCGCTGTGCCGCGGGGAGCGGGGGCCGCGCTGGGCGCGGCTGGGCGAGAGGGTGCGGCAGGCCGCCGATCTGGAGCACTGGGCGGCCTTCCCCGAGTCCTTCGGCGAACTGGCCGGGCTGCTGGCGGAGGCGGGCCGGGGCGAGGAGGCCCCGGCCACGGTGCTGGTGCTCTCCGGCGACGTGCACCACGCGTACACCGCCGAGCCCCGCTTCGCACCGCCGGTGCGGTCCCGGGTGGCGCAGCTGACCTGCTCGCCGATGCACAACGGCGTCCCGGCCGTGCTGCGCTGGGGGTTCCGCTTCGGCTGGAGCCGCAGCGGGCGGCTGCTGGGCCGGGTCCTGGCCCGGCACGGGCGGACGGGCCGGCCACCGGTGGAGTGGCGCCGGACGGGCGGGCCGTGGTTCGGCAACCAGCTGATGACGCTCACCCTGAGCGGGCGCCGCGCCCGGTTGCGGCTGGACCGGGCGCGGGCCCGCGGCCGGGAGGGCGGCGGGTCGGGCGGCGGGAACGGCGGAGCCGCCCTGGAGAAGGTCCTCGACCGGGAACTCGACCGCGGGTCCGGCGGGGGACCCGGCCGGACGCCGCTGCCGGACCCGCCCGGAGCCGCCGCTACCTGCCGCGCTCCGGATCGAGCGCCAGGGTGACGCAGGCCAGCCGCCTGCCCGCGTCACCGGCGCGCCCGGGCTCGTGCCGCGTGCGGTGCTCGTGGATCACCACGGACCGCGCCTCGCCGGCGCGGAAGCGCCACATGTGGCTGGACAGCGCCCGGCCCTCGCCGTGCTCGTCGGTCGTGAAGTCCAGCCAGACCTCGTTCTCGGGGTTGACGTGGCGGGGTCCGGCGGACGAGCCCCGCGGCACGGGGACGTTCCGGTAGTGCGGGCCGGAGTCCCCGGGCCGGGGACCGCACGGCTCGGTGTGGACGTGCGCCCCGTAGCCGCGGTCCTTCGGCAGCCCGCGCACCTCCAGTGCGACCGTCATGCCCCGGCGGCTGTCGTACCGGGCCACCGAGACCTGGGCTCCGACGGGGACGAGAGCCCGGTCGTACGTCACCGCGGCCGGCACGGTGGACTTCCCGGGCGGGGCGAACTCGGCGCCTGCCCACACCACCCGGTGCCTGCCCCCGATCCCGAAGCCGCCGATGCCGATGTCGGCGGCCGACTCGACGGCGCCGAGGATCTCGGCCGCCTCGGCGGGTTGGGCCGCTCCCGCACCGCCCGCCGGTCCGGCGGCGGTCAGCAGCGCGGCCGCCGCGGCCGCCGCGACCGCCGCGGCGGCCGTCCTGCCCGCCACTCCGCCCACGGCCCTGTTCGCGGTCCCGTTCGCGGTCCCGTTCGCCGTGCTGTTCGCCGGCTTCCTGCCCCTGAGCATGTCGGCCCCTCCTGCTCGGTTCGTCGTGTCGTTCCGTACGGCCGCCCATGCTCCGCCGACTCCGGCGCGACCGCGGGGAGATGACGTGCCGCGACACCCCAGCTGATCCTCACGGGTGACGCGGGCGTACGCTGATCGGCGGTGGGCAGCCCTGCGGCAGGGGCCGCGCCGGGGGGTGAACGTGCAGGAAACACTTGGGGAGTTGATCTACGCTCCCTGGATCTACGTGCTCATAGCGCTGTCGGTGCTGCTCGACGTCTTCCTCCCCTTCCTTCCCAGCGGCGTCATCGTGATCGCGGCCGCGGCCACCGCCGCGGGCGCCACCGCCGCGGGTGCGACGACCGCGGGCACGGCGGCCGACGCGGCCGCGATCGCCGCACCGGCTGCGGACGCCCCGCTTCCGAGGGTGTGCGCGCTGGTGCTGTGCGCGGCCGCGGCCTCGGTCCTGGGCGACCTGGCGGTGTACCGGCTGGCCCGGCGCGGCAGTGACCGCTTCACCCGGGCCGTCGCCCGCTCACGGCAGTTGTCCGGCGCCCGGGAGCGGCTCGGCCACGCAGTGGCTCGCGGCGGAGGGCCCCTGGTCGTCCTCGCCCGGTTCGCCCCGGGCGGGCGCTCGGTGATGAGCCTGGTCGCCGGCGTGGAGCAGCGGCGCACCAGGGAGTTCCTGCCGTGGTCGGCCCTGGCGGGTCTGGCCTGGGCCGGGTACGGCGTCGGCGCCGGCTATGTGGGCGGGCAGTGGCTCGGGGCGACGTGGCTGGGGACGGCGGTCTCCGTGCTGGCCCTCTTCGGCGCGGGCGCCCTGGCGACCTTCCTGGTGCGGCGCGGACCGGCTCCGGCGGCGCCCGCTTCCTGAGGCGCCCACCCGCGCCGGGGTGCCGCCGGGGCGGACCGCCGGCGGCCGCCCGGGGCGGACATGACGGCCCACCGCCCGCCCGGGGCGGACGCGGTCACGGCCGCCGGCCCTGGGCCCGTCAGGGCTTGCGGGCGACGGCCGCGTAGAGGGACACCTCGGCGTCGGAGACGTCCGCGAGCGGCTGGTCCGGTTCCGGCCGCCAGCGGTGCGGCACGGTCAGACCGGGCTCGACGAACTCCAGCCCGTCGAAGAACCGCAGGATCTCCTCGCGCGTCCGGGCCTTGGCCGAGGCCGCGGAGCCGGACATGGAGAGGCTGTTCAGGCGCTCCCAGGTCTCGGGGTCGAGGTCGGGGGTGCAGTGGGTGAGGGTGAGGTAGCTGCCCGACGGGATCGCGTCCACCAGCCGCGCGACGATCTCGTGCGGCCTGCTCTCGTCGCCGATGTAGTGGAGCAGCGCGTTGAGGGAGAGCCCGACCGGCCGGCTCAGGTCCAGGGTCTCGTGGAGCTCGGGGTGGTTCAGGATCGAGTCGGGATCGGTCGCGTCCGCGTGCAGGTACGCGGTGCGGCCCTCGGGGGTGCTGCGCAGCAGCGCCTGCGCGTAGCGCAGCACGATGGGGTCGTTGTCGGCGTAGACGACCCGGGCCTCGGGCGCGATGGCCTGGACGACCTGGTGGAGGTTGGGCTCGGTGGGTATGCCGGTGCCGACGTCGAGGAACTGCCGGATGCCCGCCTCGCGCACCAGCCACCGGGAAGCCCGGTGCATGAAGGCGCGGTTGACGCGGGCTCCGGTACGCACCCCCGGCCAGAAGGAGATGACCGCCTCGGCGCCCTGGATGTCGGCCTCGTAGTTGGTCTTCCCTCCGAGGAAGTAGTCGTACATACGCGCCGAGTGCGGTCTGCTGGTGTCGATGTCGTCGGCGGGGAAGCCCTGGGCGGTCATCTGTTCTCCCGTGGGGGGTGGTCGTGGTCGGTGGTGGTGCGGTTCAGGCGAGCAGGAAGTCGGCTTCCCCGAGCTTGGCGCCCCGGATGAAGGACTCGATCTCCTGGTAGGTGTAGATCAGTGCGGGGCCGTCGGGGTCGCTGGACTGCCGCAGGGCCACCCGTCCGTCGCCGAGCTTCATCGCTTCCACGCAGTTGCCGCCGTTGGTGCCGCTCCACGGCTTGTGCCAGCCCTCGGTCCCGAGCTCCTTGGCCGGCATCCCGTTGTAAATGTGACCCATCGGTCAGAACTCCTTGCGAATGTCACCGAGGAGCTCCTCGGTGTGTCGTACTGATACGGCCTGCGCGCCCATGCGGTCCAGGACCTCCAGGTAGGCGGCCGTGTCGGGGCGTTCGTCCAGATAGACGGCCCCTGTGAGGCTCTCGGTGTAGACGATGTCCGGCAGTTCCGGTATGTCGAAGCGGAACAGCTGGAAGGGCCCGAACATGCCCGGGTGCGGGCCCGCCTCGAACGTCAGGGCCTGGAGGGTGACGTTCGGCGATCCGGCCGCCTCCAGGAGCCGGTCGATCTGCGCCCGCATGACCTCCCGCCCGCCGACGGGCCTGTGCAGGACCGTTTCGTCCATCACCACCCACAGGCGCGGGGCGCCGGGTCCGGTGAGGAGCCGCTGCCGTCCCATGCGCAGCGCGACCCGGCGCTCCAGCTCGTCCTCGGGCGCGTTGGGGAAGCCGGTGCGCAGCAGGGCGCGGGCGTAGTCCTCGGTCTGGAGCAGGCCGGGGACGCAGTGGGGTTCGTAGCCGCGGATGACGGAGGCGGAGCCCTCCAGGCTGACGTACAGGCCGAACCAGTCGGGCAGTACGTCACGGAAGCGGTGCCACCATCCCGGTCTGCGCGACTCCTCCACCAGCGCCAGGAAGGATTCGATCTCCTGCCGTTCGACGCCGTACGTCTCCAGCAGCTTCTCCACGAACAGCGGTTTCAGGCCGACTTCGGCCTTCTCCATCCGTCGCACCGTCGCGGCGTTGACGCTGAGCGCGGCAGCGGCCTCCTCGAAGGAGCACCCGGCCCTTTCCCGCAGGTCGCGGAGTCGCAGACCGAGCACGATCCGCCCGACGGTCGCCACGTTCCCTCCCTCGAAACCCCTGGTCGGACAGAGAGTCTGACACACCGTCTATGACGCATGCAGCCTGCCTCGAATATTCTGCAATTTGCAAGACGCCTCTTGCCTTCTGCCTACCGCAGCGAGGATAGTGAGGGTCCCCCACAGGCAGACGGACGGAAAGGCGGACGGCCGTGGCGCTCTCCCCAGGCACGATGACCCTCCCGGGACCGGTCGGTGTGTGCCCTGACCTGCGCCAGGAGACATTCGAACTGCCGGCCCAGCCCTTCTCCGTCGCCGACGCCCGCGACCGCGTCTTCGAGCGCCTGCTCCAGTGGGGCTTCGCGCCGGAGGCCTGCCACACGGCACGGCTGGTGGTCTCCGAGCTGTTCACCAACGCCGTGCTGCACACGGACAGCGACCGCATCGGCTGTCTGCTGTACGTCGCCGACAACCAGATACGCGTCGAGGTGCGCGACCAGGGCAGCTACGCCAGCACCCCGGTCCTGTGCTTCCCCCGGGCCGACGAGGAGCGCGGCCGGGGACTACAGCTGATCGAATCGCTCACACAGGCCTGGGGAGTGGAGTCCGCAGGACTCGGACTGGGCCACATCGTGTGGGCCGTCATCCGGCCCTGAGCCGTCCGGAGCCGGATGACCGCAAGGGCCCGGGTCCCCTCCCGGCGAGGGGAGGAGACCCGGGCCCTGCAAAAGACCAGGCCCGAGCCGCGTGGGGGCGGCTCGGGCCTTCCCCTGCGCCCCGTCGCCCCGCGGGCGGCCGTGGAGCGGCGGGCCGCGGTCCTCAGACCGCCGTCCGCTCCACCGGGATCCACAGCTGCGCCCGCGCTCGCCTCCCGTCCTCCGACAGCCGGGTGCGCGCGATCTCCGGGCCCGGCCTGGCGCGGTACGGGTTGGACGGGAACCACTGGGTGAAGACGTCCCGCCACAGGTACTGGACCGCCCGCGGGAACTCCCCCTCGCTCTCGAAGACCGCCCACGTCCCCGCCGGGACCGCGAGGGCCTCCATGTCCTCCGGAGGCTCGGCGCCGGTCACCACCCCGTGCCAGTAGTCGAGCTCGCTGCCCTCCTCCCGGCCCTCGGCGACGCCGTGGCTCACGTTGACGATGCCGCGCGGCTCCCGGTCGGACAGCTCCTCCATCCGCCGGACGGTCTCAGCGCCGATGCCGCGCACGAACTCCGCCATCGCCGGGTTCACGCCCTCGTGCACCAGGGGGACACGCGCCCTCCTCCCGACCACGCTGAACCCTTCCCTCTCCACGATCCGGTACCGCATCTCACCGCTCCCTTCGACGACGAGGCGGAAGGACATCCGGGGCTGGGAGCGCAGGGCCGCGCCCGTCCGCCGGGCCTCACCGGGCCCGACACCGTGCACGGCGCGGAACGCGCGGGCGAACGCCTCGCCCGAGCCGTAGCCGTAGCGCACCGCGATGTCGAGCAGCGTCCGCTCCCCGGCGAGCACCTCGGCGCCGGCGACGGTGAGCCGCCTGCGGCGGACGTACTCCGACAGCCCCATGCCGGCCAGCGCGGAGAACAGCCGCCTCAGGTGGTACTCCGAGGTGAGCGCGATCCGCGCCAGTTCGGCCGCGTCGACCGGTCGGCCGAGGTTCCGCTCGACGTGCTCCATGGCCTGGTTGAGCCGCTCCAGCACTCCGGGCCCCCTTCCTCCGTAGCTGCCGTCCACGCTAGGGAGGCGGCGCGCGGCGGGACCCGACCTCCTGTGCCCGGGATCATCGGGCCGGCCCTCCCGGGAGGCAGTTCCGGGAGGCCGTTCCGGGAGGCCCTCCCGGGAGGCGGCGCGCGCCGCCCGTCAGCGCCGTTCCACCGCCTCGTGCGCCGCGTCCAGCGCGAGGTGCCACGGGTACTCCTCGGGGCGCCCCTGCCCCGGCGGGTTCGGCACGAAGCCACCGGGGCCGTACAGCACCCGTACGCCCTCCCCGCGCAGAACCTCCAGCGAGCGCTGGAACTGCGGGTGCCGGGCGTAGGTGGAGTTAAGGCACGGCATCACCACCAGCGGGATGCGCTTGCCCATCGCCTCCGCCGCGAAGCCCACGACGAACGTCGAAGTGATGCCCAGCGCACAGGCGTTGACCGTGTGCAGGGTCGCCGGCGCCACCACCACGACATCCGTCCTGGGCCACGTCTCGGGCCGGCCGTAGGACCGGTAGGCGCTGCGCACCGGGTGGCCGGTCAGCTCCTCCAGCTCCGGCAGCCGGTCCTCCAGCCACTCCCGTGCGCTCGGCGTCAGCCCCAGGCACACCTGCCACCCCCGCGCCTGCGCGTCCCGGATCGCGCGGTCGATGTAGACGACGGGCGGGGAGGCGCAACCGAACAGGTACATGACTCGGTTCCTCATGCTCCGCAGTTCACCACACCTGATCAGCGCGAACTCACTGGGCCGGGCGGCGGGTCGCGGGTACCGTTCAGATGCCGCGAGAAACGGAGGGACCCGGTATGCCCGCATCCGACGACGAGCACATCGGTAACCGGATCGCCGCCCAGCGCAAGCGCGCCGGACTCACACAGCAGGGGCTGGCCCAGCGCATCCCCTACTCCTACAGCCTTCTACGCCACGTCGAGAGCGGCCACAAGAGCGCCTCCCCGCAGTTCGTGGCCGCCGTGGCCAGGGCGCTGCGCACCGATGTCGCCACCCTGACGGGGCAGCCCGCGCACTCCCCCCGGCCCGACCGCGTCGACGGCCTGGTCCGGCCCATCCGCGAGGCCCTCGACCTGTACGACCTGCCGACCGACTCCCGCGGCCCCGTCCTCCCCGCGCCCGAACTGGCCGCGGCCGCCGACGCGCTGTGCCGCGACGTGCGCGGCGCCCGGCTGTACCAGGCGGCCGCCGGCCTGCCGGGCCTCCTGGCGGACCTGACCGTCTCCTGCCGGGAGCACCCGAGCACCGAGCTGTGGCGGGCCCTGGCCTCGGCGTACCGCAGCGCGCACGACGTGACGACGAAGCTCGGCAGCTACGACCTGGCCGTCGTGGCGCTGGACCGGATGGGCTGGGCCGCCGAACACGCCGGCGACCCGCTGCTCGGCGCGATCCGCCAGTACAAGCGGGCCCTGTCCTACCGCAGCCGGGACGCCGAACACCGCATCGGCCTGCGCATGGTGGCGGTCGGGCACGATCTGCTGCGCCAGACCGGGGAGAGCACCGAGAGCCTCGCGGTGGCCGGGCAGCTCCACCTGGGCGCGGCCGTGATCGCGGCCCGCGCGGGCGACGCGGCGGCCGTGGAGTCCCACCTCGCGCGGGCCGGCGAGATCGCCCGGCGCACGGGCGAGGTGGGAGCGGTGCACTGGCTGTCCTTCGGACCGGCGAACGTCGGGGCGCACGAGGTCTTCGCCCGGCTGGAGCTGTGCCAGTACGACGCGGCGCTGAGCGCGGCGCGCGCCGTGCGCCCGCCTCGCGGCTGGGCGGCCTCCCGGCGGGCCGCCCTGCTGGTGGACCGGGCCCGCGCGGAGATGGAGACCGGCCGGATCGAGGCGGCGCTGGCCTCGCTGGCGCAGGCGCGCACGCTGGCGCCCCAGCAGACCCGCTTCCACCCCCGGGTGCGGGAGACGGTGCGCGGCCTGCTGAACCTGCGGCGCAGGTCGCCGGACGCCCTGACGCGGATGGCCGCGTGGGTCGGCGTCTGACGGCCGGGTCCTCCGTGCGCGGACCCGCGCACGGAGGACCCGCGCACGGCGCCCGGGGGCGCGACGGCGGGATGTGAGAAGCGGTCACACGCGCCGGGGCGCGCGCCCCCGCGCGCACAGATGGGCGTCACCTGTCACCGAAGAGTGACAGTTGAGGGCCGGTCGCACAGCCACTCTGTGTCCGTAAGCGACCATGACGAAGTCCGGGGGAATTCGTGCAGACGACACCCGACGCCACCCCACCCGCGGCCCCACCCGTGACCTGCGAACCACCCGGCCGGGCCGACCCGTTCGGCCGGGCCGGCCCAAAGGAGACCGGCCCGGAGGGGACCGGCCTGGAGGGGACCGGTCCGCGGGCCCCGTTGGCCGATCAGCCGGAGGCGGCCGCCCTGGTGGACGCCGCCGCCGTCCAGCGCACCATAGGCCGCGCCCTGGCCCACGGCAGCGCGCCCCTGCGCCGCGGGGAACTGGTGGAGCTGGAGGCCCTGCTGCGCGACCACATCCGGCTGCTGCTGCCGATCGCGCGGGCCCGCGCCGCCGTCCTGCGCCCCAGCACAGCCCAGTGGCTGCGCTACCGGGCCCGGCTGGACTGGATCACCAACCAGGCCGGACGGGAGCTGGACGGCGGACTGCACTCCGCACGGCAGCAGGTGAGGTCACTCGCGCACGACTGCCGATGGCTGCTGCGTCAGACCCCCGAGTGGAACAGGAAGGCGACACCGTGACCATCTCCCCGCACCCCGCACCGGCCGGCACCGCCGTCCAGCCCCCGCCGACCGGCTGGCTGGACCCCACCGGCCGCGTACCCGCCGTCCTGGCCGCCTGGGAGCACGGCGCGCTGGGCGAGGTGCCCGCCGGGATCGCCTGGGACGTGGTCCGCGTCCCGCTGCCCCTCGCCGGGGAGACGGTCCGCAGGATGCGGGCGGCGCGGGCTCCGCTCGGCCCCGTGCTCTCCACCCCGCTCGGCGCGGACTTCGTCGTCGCCCTGGGCTCGGCGGACGGCTGGGAGGTCGCCGGCATGTCCGTCCTGGGCCGCGGCACCCTGGTGCTGCTGCCGCACCCGGACGTCGTCGAACCGGACCGGGTCGGCAACCGGGGCTGGATCGTCCGCCCCTCGGACCGGGCGCCCGCCTGGGGACCCGACCTCCGTGACGCCTACGTCGGGGCCCGCGCCGCCGCCGAGGCCGCCGAGGCCGCCGAGGCCGCGGCCGTCGCGGAGACGTCCGGGTGAGCGGGGCCTGACACCGTACGCCCGGCCTATCCGGCGTGCTCCCGGCCTATCCGGCACCGCGGACGCATGGGAGCCGGTCACCCGGATAGGCGTAACGGGGTGAGCGATTACCAGGAGAGAGGCGTTCCCGCCGAGGCCGACGCGGTCCGGCCCGCGCCGCCGCGTGTCCCCGCGGCGCCGCGGGCCCGGACGCTGACGCCCCAGCAGCCGCTGGAACCGCGGCGGGACGGCGAGGGGAGCCTCGCCCACGTGGTGGAGACCCTCCTCGACAAGGGGCTGGTGCTCAACGCGGACATCATGGTGTCGGTGGCCGGTGTCGAACTCCTCGGCATCCGGCTGCGGGCGGCGCTGGCCTCCTTCGAGACCGCCGCGCGCTACGGACTGGAGTTCCCCTCCGGCACCGACGTCGAGACGGCCGCCTGGCGCGAGGCCCGCGAGGAGAGGGACACCTGCCCCGAGTGCGGGAAGCGTTCGCCGGTGAGCCAGTTGCTGGAGGACATGTGCCCGTGGTGCGGCTGGCGCAGCGCCCGGGCCCGGCTGGCCGAGGGCCGCGCCGCCCCGCGTGCCCTCCCGGACGGCGGCGGACCGGACGGCCGGACGGAGGACGGCGGGGGCGGTGGCCGGACGGAGGACGGCGGGGGCGGTGGCCGTGACGGCTGAACGCCCGCCGATGAAACCCACCAGGGACCCGCGCGTGACGCTGGACGACCTCGTCGAGGTCCTGCTGAACAAGGGCGCCGTCCTCCACCTGGACCTGATCGTCTCGGTGGCCGGCATCCCGCTGATCGGCGTCAGCCTGCGCGCCGCGATGGCGGGCATGGAGACCATGCTGGAGTACGGCATGATGCGCCGGTGGGACGAGGACACCCGCGCCTGGGCAGAGCGCTCCACCGGACACCGCGAGCTCGAACTGCGCGCCGGGGAGCGGCACGTCGTCCACATGCGCGGCGGCCACCTGCTGGAGGACGGCTTCCAGACCACCTGGCGCCCCGGCACCGTCCACCTCACCGACCGGCGGCTGGTCGTGCTGCGCCGCGAACCGCGCGAGGTGCTGTGGGAGACGGAGCTGGCGGAAGTGCGCGCGGTGCGGCCGGAGAGCGAGCGGACCATCGGCGGCGAGCAGCGCACCAGGCTGCGCGTCCACCTGGCGGACGGCCGCCGGGCGCTGCTGTCCTGCACCGAGCCGGAGAGGCTGCGCGCCCTGCTGGCCAGTACGTGCCCCGGTCCGCTGGAGACCTCCCCCGCCGGCCCGGCGCAGGAGGACGGCGACGGCGGCCGGGCGGTCCTCGAAGGCCACCTGTGGTACCACGAGCCGCGCCGTGAAGGCCCGTTGTGGCGCGGCGGACAGGGAAGGCTCACCCCCGACGGGCTGATGTGGAAGTCGCCCCTGGACTCCCGTCCCGCCCTGGTCCTGCCCGCCGACGACATCACCGCCGTCCGCACCGAGCCGGGCAGCTCACCGGCCGGCGGAGGAACGGTGATCACCGTGGAGACGGCCTCGCAGGGGCCGGTGACGCTCACGGCCGACGACCCCGGGCGCTGGGCCGGGGCACTCGACTCACTGCGCGGCGCGGCGCCACTGCCCTCGGCCTGACGCACACGGACGACGGCCCCGCGGGACGGCGGGCGGGAAGCGGGCGGGAAGCGGGCCGGAAGAGAAGGACGGAGAGGACCATGGCCATCACAGTCGACGAGAAGAGCCTCAAACAGGGGGTGCTGTCCCTGGTCGTCACCCTGGTCGAGGTGATCCAGGAGGCCCTGGAACGGCAGGCGCTGCGCCGGATGAACGGCGGCGACCTGACCGAGGAGGAGCTCGAGCGCCTGGGCGACGCCCTGCTGGAACTGGACGAGGCGATCGAGGAGATCAAGTCCGACCACGGCATCACCGATTCCGTCGCCGACCTGCACCGGGGCCTGGACGAGGTGGTGGACGACGTGGTGGACAAGCTGGTCAACCCCGCCCGCTGGGCCGAGGAGGCACGGCGGTGACGGAGCCGGCCCTGTACGTGTACGCGGTGGCGCCCGACCGGCCCGGCGCCGCCGACGGCGTCACCGGGGTCGACGGGCACCCCCTGCGCCTGCTGGCCGCCCCGGGCACGGGACTGGCCGCGCTGGTCCACGACACGGAGCCGGTCCCCTACCAGGGTCCGGACGAGGACGTACGGCGGCGGGTGGCCGAGCAGGACCGGGCGGTGGTGGCCGTGTGGGAGCGCACCGGCGCGCTCCTGCCGATGACCTTCAACGTCCTGGTCGCCCCCGACCCCTCACCGCGGGACCCCCGCACCGCCGAGGAGCGCCTGCGCGACTGGCTCGCCTCCCGCGCGGCCGGGCTCAGTTCCCGGCTCCGGGCACTGGACGGCCGGGCGGAGCTGAGGGTGGAGATCACCGTCGACCGCGCGGAGTCCGCCCGGGACGACGAGCGCGCCCGCGCCCTGGAGGCGGAGATGGAGAGCCGCTCCCCCGGACTGCGCCGTCTGCTGGCCAAGCAGCTCGAGCAGTTGCGCCGGGAGTCCTCCGAGCGCCTGGCCGACGCCCTCCACGCCGATGTGCGCCGCAGACTGCTGGCCGTGGCCGAGGACATGCGCGAACGGTCGCGCGGCGTGCGCGACCCGGGCGAGGCGGACGTCCTCTCGGCGGCCCTGCTGGTGCGCACGGAGGACATCGAGGCGGTCGGCACCGTACTGGCGGCCGTCCGGGACGAGCAGCCCGCCGCCCGCATCCGCTTCCTCGGCCCCTGGCCCCCCTACACCTTCGCCGACCTCCCCGACGGCCCCCGCGAACCCGCCGCCCCGGAGCGGGCCTAGACGCGCTCGCCTCACCCCGGCGCGTCCGGACCGGCGGCGGGTTCGCGGGCCCCTCAACCGCTCACTCGACTTCGATCCCGTACTCCTCGACCAGGGCCGCCAGACCGTCCGGGTAGCCCCTCCCGCCGAGGACGAAGTCCCAGTCGCCGTTGGCCCGTTTACGGAACGACCCCAGGACGAGGGCGGTCTCGCCGGTACGGCCGTCGGAGACGTCCAGTTCGTCGGCCGCTGTTCCCGCGGGATCCGAAAGGCGTATTCGGGCGTCCGTGAAACCCGACAGGTCGGCACCGGGGCCGGCCTCGGGATCGACGGCGGCGACCAGTACGAGCCGGTCGGACCGCTGGGGAAGCCGCTCGAAGCAGACCTGGATCGCGGCCCTGTCCCGGCCGGACCCCCGTGCCATCCGCACGCTGCCGTCCGGCGTCCGCGGATTGTTGAAGAAGACGAACCAGTCCTCGCCGAGCACCCGGCTGCCCCGGCAGACGAGGGCGCACACGTCCAGAGCCACGTCGCCGGACCAGGTGAGCCCCAGTACGGTGGCCTCATCCGGCTCGCCCTCCGGCTCCTCGTCGAGACCGCTTTCCGCGGGCCGGGGCGCAGCGCCGAGGCGCCCGCTCAGGCCGTGCCGGTGCAGCAGGTCCACCAGTTCCGTGCCCTGGACGAGCGTGAGCGGCTTGCCGTTGGCGAAGGCATGCGATCCGGGACCGAAGGAGGACGTGGTGATCAGCACCCCCTTGTTGGCACCGGTGCTCTGAACCGTGCCGTACAGATCGCGCACCGCGCTCGGCGGCACGGTGTTGCGGTAGCGCTTCACCTGCACGACGATCTTCCCGCCCCGGATCGGATCGGGGTCCAGCGCGTCCACGTCCACACCGCCGTCACCCGACCTGCTTGTCGTCACCGCCTGCATGCCCATGGCCCGGAAAAGGTCCGCGACGAGTTCCTCGAACTCCACCGGGTCCATCTCGTACAGGTCCGGCTCCATGCCGGCCCCGTGGGAGACCACGGCACGTCCGGCCTCGCCGGGAAGCCGGGCGGGACGCACCCCGGCGCGGCGGTCCGGACGGTCGGAGAGCTGGCCGCGGAGCCCGTCCACCAGGCATTCGGGGGCACTCACCTGCGCCAGGCTCAGCCTGTCGAAGTCGGTGCGCGACACCATCACCGTGACCAGGAACACCTGGGCCCGGTGCCCGGTTGCTGGGTCGGTGTCGTCCACGAAGCCGTTGAGGGCAACGGAGTCCAGCACCCCGAACCGGTCGGCGGCGAAGAGGTCGCGGAGTACCAGGAGCACGCACTGTGCGAGGACGTCCCGGTACAGCGCCCGCCGTTCGGCGGCCGGCCGCCGAACCTCCTTGTCCCGGTCGGCACTGGGCATGTACCTCACCGCCGACGCCTCCGGCACGACGGTCTGGCCCGGCAGTTCCCAGTTCAGGACGAGCTGGCGCGCGGCGGGGTCGAACGAGGCGGAGACCTGGCGGGGAAAGTCGTCCGGCCAGCCCCGCGAGGCGTACAGCGCGGCGGTGAAGTACTCCACCACCGCGCCGGGCTCGCCCCGGCCGAGAGCGGTGACCAGTTCTCCGATCTCGGTGTTGTGCCGTCGGATCGCCGCCAGCTGCTCGTCCGCCCACCGCTGGTACTGCTGCTGGTAGGCAGCCAGTTGGCGCTGCCGCTGGGCCTCCGCCGCCTGAGCCGCGTGCCAGTCGTGCTCGTAGCGCGCCCGGGCCTGCTCCTGCGCCTGCCGGCTCCCGCCGAGCACCCATCCCCCCTGCCGGGGCTGATAGGCACCGGGGTCCGGCATCGGGACCGGGACCCCGAGCTGCCCCGGGTCGAACGGCTCGACCCGCTCGGGGCGCTTCAGCTCGTCGGGGTTGAACGCCTGGGAGGCACACCCCGTCACCAGGAGATTTCTCAGCGCCTCGGCCTGCCGGTCGAGTTCTTCGGTGCGCCGGCGCGCGTCGTCCTCCCGCCGCTGCCGGTAGGCGGCCTGCTGCTCACGCCGGCTGCGTGCGGCCGCCCGCTCCGCGGCCCGCTGCTGACGTTCCTGCTCGCGCTGGTGCTGCGCCCAGGCGCGACGCTGCGCCTCCTCCTGGCGCTGCTGCTGACGCTGGATCTCCGCCCAAGTGGCCACCAGCCCACGAGAACGACGGCTCATGTACGTCGCGGTCCTCCCCGGGCCCCGCAGGCCCCAGAACACACATTGGTTGAAGAGGCGACGATATCTCTTCCCCGCAGGCTCCGTAACCGTTTGCATCCCATCGGTAACCACATCGGCCATCGCGCCGGCCCGGCGGTCGTGTCTCCGGCAGCTCTGGAAAGGACTGTGGGTGCCACCACCGTGATGGTCGCACCCACAGCCCCCTCCCTGAGGACACCCGGCCTTGAGGCCGGTCCACGCTCAGATGCCGAACTCCTCCGGGGAGAGCCCCAGCGCGGCGCAGGCCTCCCGGACGGCCTGCTGCTCGGACTGGTCGATGTGGCCGTCGGCGCCGGCGATGACGATGCCGGTCTGGACGACGGCCCTGGCCTCCGCCGGCTTCTTGGCGGCCTTGGCGATCTCCTGCAGCGCCTCCGCCCTGCCCGCCCGGAAGTCGGCCGTGAGCCGGTCCACATGGCGGTTGAACCGCTGACGCAGCTGCTCGGGCGGGAAGTTCTGCAGAACGTCGTTGCCGACGATCATCGACTCCATCCGCTGCCGCTCCGACGGGTCCACATGTCCGTCCGCGGCGGCCACCAGCGCGCACATCGCCATGCTCGCGTCCCGGTACGCGCCGCTCTTCAACTCGGCCTTCACCGAGGCGAGCTGGGACTTCAGCAGGCCCACCAGCTGGGCCTTCGACCCTCCGCCGGAGCCGGGACGGGAGCCGTGGCCCTGGCCTGCCGCCCCCGGCCCTCCGGCTCCCGGTCCGCCCGTGCCCTGCCCGCCCCGGGACTGCTGGAGGTTCCTGGCCTGGTCCTTGAGCCGATCCCACATCGCCACTGGCGTCATCCCGTCCTCGGCCGCCGCCCGTCCTGTGCGGGCCGCAGTTCTCCGTTCACCGTCCGCCATCCCAACGTCCGCGGGGCGCGTCCGGGTTCCACGGACGGCCGGATCACCCTTTCGGGGCGGGCCGGTCGCCGGTTCAGGAATCGAGCACGGCGGCGACGGCCTCGATCTCCACGAGCTGGTCGTCGTACCCGAGCACCGTCACCCCCATCAGGGTGCTGGGCACGTCGTGCTCTGCGAAGGCGTCCCGGACCACCTCCCAGGCGGTCACCAGATCCTTCCGGTGGCTCGACGCCACCAGGACCCGGGTACTGATGACGTCCTCGACCGAGGCGCCCGCGTCGGCGAGCGCGGTGCGCATGTTCTCCACGGCCTTCGCCGCCTGTCCGGCGTAGTCGCCCTTCGCCGCGGTGGACCCGTCCTCGTTCAGGGGGCACGCCCCGGCGAGGAAGACCAGCCGCGCCTCGGCGGGCGCGGTGGCCGCGTACGCGTACTCGGCGACGTCGGACAGGGAGCCGGAGCGGATGAGGGTCACGGCACGGGGCACGGCGGTTCCTCCCAGCGGGTCTGCGGGCCTGCGGGCCTCGGAGACCGCCAGCCTGCCACAGCCTCCCGGGCCCGCTCCTCCGGATGAACGGGCGGGAAACCGCCCTGCCGGGTGCCCGGTCAGGCGGCCGGCTCCTCCTGCGACAGGGCGGCGAGCAGCCAGTCGTGGGCGGCGCCGGGGGTCGGCTCCGGAGGGCCGGCCGGCGGCGCGGTCACCTCGGCGACGAGCTGCCAGTAGCGGTCGATACGGGGATCGGCCGCGAGCTGGGTCCTGAGCCCGCGCCGGAAACCGGGGGTGTCGCGCGTGCCGCGTGAGCGGGCGTAGGCGGAGACGAAGCAGTCCAGCGCCTCGCCCCGGTGCGGCGGCCGTCCCGCCCGCACCGGCTCGGCCGCCAGGCCGTACGCCTCGATCAGACCGCCGTAGAGCACGGCCGGGCGGTAGCCCTCCTCCGGCCGGTGCGCCGCGGGCTGCCGCTGCCGGGCGGTGCCGGGGCAGGGGCCGGAGACGAAGGCGTGCAGCCGGGCGAAGGCCAGCACCTGGGCCGGATTCGGGTCGTCCGGGGGCTGGGGGACTGCGTGTTCGAGGATCTCGGAGACCAGCCGGGCCGGGAGCCTCGGCGGCAGCCAGGCCCGCCAGAAACGCGCCAGCGCCGCCGTACCGGGTGGTGCGGGGACGGCGCCGACAAGCCGCAGGCGGTCGGCGCGCTCCTCGGCCGTGCAGTCCCGCAACAGGTGGAGAGCCGCCTCCCGCCAGCGCAGAGCGGCCAGTTGCGAGCCGACCTCCCGCAGCCGCCCGGCGACGACGTCCTCCAGCGCGTCCTCCCGTTCCAGGGCCCGCCCCACCTCCCGGACCGGCACGTCGAGGGCGCGCAGCGAGCGGATCGTACGGAGCCGGTCGAGCGCTTCGGGGCCGTAGCGGCGGTGGCCCCCGGCACTGCGGCCGGCGTCGGGCAGCAGGCCGCGGTCGGAGTAGAAGCGGACGGTCTTGACGGTGGTGCCCGCCCGCTCGGCGAGTTCCCCGATGCTCCACAGGCCGTCGGGCGACAAGGCTTGAACCTCCCTCAGGGGGAGTTCCTACCGTACCGGCGAGCGCGGGCGGCCCGTGCTCGAAAGAAACGGGGAGGAGCATGCCCATGACGGCTTTCGTACTGGTGCCCGGCGCCCACACCGGCGGCTGGGTGTGGGAGGAGGTGGCCGACCGGCTGCGGGAGTCGGGGGCCGGGGCGTACCCGGTGACGCTCACCGGGATGGGCGGCCCCGGCGATCCGGCGGGACCGGGCACTGATCTGGGGACGCACATCGAAGATCTGGTGCGGCTGATCGACGGGCTGGACGCGCCGCGGGTGGTGCTCGTCGGCCACTGCTACGGCATCCACCCGGCGCTCGGCGCCGCCGGACGCCGCCCGGATCGGATCGCCCGGATCGTCCACCTGGACACGGGCATCCCGCGCGACGGCGACCCGGCCCTCGCCCTCGTGCCCGACGGCACGGTCCGCGAACGGCTCTCACGCTCGGACGGGCGGGACGGCGGGCACAGCGACGTGCTGCCGCCTCCGCCGTCCCCGGACGGCTGGCGGCGCTGGGGCAGCACCGCGGGCGTGCCCGAGGAGGCGCTGGAACGGCTGGCCCGCCTCGCCGCGCCCCAGCCGGTGGACACCCTCACCCAGCCGCTCCGGCCGGCCGAATCCGTGTCGGAGATACCCGCCACCGGCGTCCTGTGCACCGTCAACGGGCCCGGCATCGCCGCGGTCGAGGCCATGGTGGGCCTGGGCGACCCCCGCTTCCGGGCGCTCGCCGACCCCCGGGTGGGCTTCTTCGAACTGGCCACCGGGCACTGGCCGATGCTCTCCGCCCCCGGCGAACTGGCCGGCGTACTGCTGCGGGCAGCCGCGGGAGAAGGACACCGGATCTCCCCTCCGGCGGACGAACGGCCCGCGCATCTGCGGCCGTTCGTCCTGGACGTGCCGGAGGCACGCCGCGAGCGAACGGGACGGGTCGACCTCCATCTGCCCGGCGCCGACGGGCCGCGCCCGGCGGTGGTGTTCGTCCACGGCGGCCCGGTCCCGCCCGAGGCGCGCCCCACCCCCCGGGACTGGCCCGCCTTCACCGGCTACGCCCGGTACGCGGCGAGCCTGGGCGCCATCGGCGCGACGGTGGACCACCGGCTGCACGACATCGCCGACTACGGGCGCGCCGCCGAGGACGTCCGCGAGGCCGTCCGCCTCGTACGGGCCGACCCGCGCGTCGACGGGGACCGGATCGCGCTGTGGTTCTTCTCCGGCGGCGGGCTGCTGTCGGCCGACTGGCTGGCCGCACCCCCGCCGTGGCTGCGCTGCCTGGCGGCCACCTACCCCCTGCTCGCGCCCCCGCCGGGCTGGCCGGTCGACGCCTCCCGATTCCACCCCGCGGCCGCCCTGCGCACCGCGGGACGGCTGCCGGTGGTGCTGACCCGGGTGGAACTGGAACTCCCCGAACTCGCCTCCGCCATAAAGGATTTCCTGAACGCGGCGGAGCACTGCGAAGCCGCCGTGGAGGTGATCGACGTACCGGGCGGCCACCACGGCTTCGAGACCGTCGACCACACCGAGCCGGCCCGCCGGGCCGTGGACCGCGCGATGCGGTCCGTACTGGGGCACCTGCGGAACTGACTTGCCACCAAACTCTGTTGGCGTACCCGGCGGGACCCGGTAACGTCGCCCGACGTGAACACCGGACCGGCGCTACGCCACACACGGATCGGCTATCCGGTGGAGGGCTGACCGCACGGCGGGGGCGCGGAAGGCACCCCCACGGTTCGGCACGCGGACCTCCCCGCGCCCGCGCACCGCGAGTCCATCTCTCCGTGCCGAGCGACAGCGAGGTCAGCCGAATGACAGTCACCTTCAACCACACCATCATCGCCGCCAGGGACCGCGAGGAGTCGGCCCGGTTCTTCCGGGAGCTCCTGGAACTGCCGGAAGCACCGTCCTGGGGCATGTTCACCAACATCCAGCTCACCGACGGCGTGCTGCTGCAGTTCGCCGAGCCGCCGGTGGAGATCCAGATGCAGCACTACGCGTTCCTGGTCGACGACGACCTGTTCGACCGGGCGTACCGGCGGTTGTGCGAGCGCGGTGTCGAGCACTGGGCCGATCCGCAGATGCGGCGCCCGGGCGAGACCAACACCGAGCACGGTGGCCGCGGGGTGTACTTCAAGGACCCCGCCGGCCACGCGATCGAGCTGATCACCCGGCCGTACCTGTAACCGGGCGGGCGCGGCCGGCCACGGCCGTTGACGCCAGGCTGTGACGCGCCGCCTGCCGCCGTCGAGTTCCCTCGTACGGCCCGGGGCCGTCCCCGGGCCGTACGAGTCAAGCCCACGGCCACCGTCCGGCCGCTCCCCGGAAGCTGTCAGCGCCGGGTGACAGGATGCCGTGCCATGGCCGCACCGATCAGTGAGTCGTGGACGCGAATCGAGAACTGGCTGGCCGGGCACGCCCCGGCGACCCGTGCCGCGCTGGCGCCGCCCGCGGACCCGGCGGACATCGCCGAGCTCGAACGCCTCGTCGGCCGGCCGCTGCTGAGCCCCCTGGTGCAGTCACTGCTGCGACACGACGGCCTCCTCGACCAGCGTTCCTGGCTGCTGCCCGGCTCCTACAGACCGTTGAGCGCACGCGAGACGGTGGCCCAGTGGCGGCTTCTCACCGGCTTCTACGACAGGTGCGCGACGGACGAGGAGGAAGAGGAGGCGGTCCACCACTTCATGGAGCTCGGGATCAGCAGCGCCCTGTACGGACATCCGCAGTTGATCCCCATCGCGCGGGACATCCGCGGAGGCTGCCTCGTACTGGACCACCGTCCCGAGGCCGACCGGGGGCGCGTCCACGAAGTCGAGGCCGTGGAGGGCGTCATGCGCGGGCCGCACGAGATGTGGACGTCCCTGCCCGTACTCATGGAGCGGATCGCCACATCCCTCGAGACCGGCGAGCCCCTCGGCGGCCACACACCCGTGGTGGACGAAGAGCACAGGCTGTCCTGGGACTTCGGACCACCGCGCTGACCGGGCCCCGCGGCCGAGACCTCGGTCAGCGAGGCTGCTCACCCTGAGCTGTGCCGAGTTTTGCGGAGTCCCTGACGCCGGGGTCACGGCCCCGGCGGAGGAGGACCGTTCGCCTCCCGCCGCGTGCCCCTCAGCCTCACGGGTGGCCGTGCCCACGGGCAAGTCTGATGTCCAAGGGGATCACGAGTCAGGCCCGGGCGCGTGACCTGCGGCTTGCCCGCCGACGGTTGTCAGGGCCGGCCTTCTTCGGCCGCCCCCGGACGGCCCGGCGACGGCTCCGGAGGTGATCGTCGGGCGTCACCGGGACGGTCATGGAAGCGATCTCACTATGGTGTGACGCATGCCACCGCGGATGAAGCTGACGGCGATAACACTCGACTGCCCTGATCCTGAGGCGCTGGCCGCGTTCTACCGGCATGCCACCGGGCTTGAGCCCCACCCCGAATCCGACGGTGACTTCGCTGCGCTCAACTGCGGCGACGGGCTCTTCATCGGTTTCCAAAAGGTCGATGGCTACCAGGCTCCGTGCTGGCCCGGCCAGGCCGTGCCGCAACAACTCCATCTCGACTTCGCGGTCGACGACCTCGACGAGGCCGAGACTCTGCTGTTGGAGTTGGGCGCGGCCAAGCCTGAGCACCAACCGGGTGGCGACAGGTGGCGGGTTCTCACAGACCCGGCCGGCCATCCTTTCTGCCTTACCAGGCAGACGGTCTAGGTACCCACGCGGGCGATCGAACGGCTCTGGGCCGGAGCCGCCTTGGGACCAAGGGCTTGCAGAGAACCAGCATGCCGATTCTCCGCAAGCCCTTGGCCTGACGGAACCCAGGCTTCACCGAGCCCTTGTCAGGTGCCGATCGGCAGTTCTCGGGCCCGCCGGCGGGCTTGGGCGCGCATCTCGGTGAGGCGGGAGTGGAAGCCGTTGTGCCGGTTCTGGTCCAGGTTCAGGGGTAGGTCGAGTCTGGTGATCAGCTCGGACTCCAGTGTCCACGGCTCCGGGTGTTCCACCCAGCACACGCGGGCGTACTCCGCCATCCACCGGCTGAGTTCGGCCTCCCCGGCCTTGCCGAAGGTCATGCGCTTGCCGCTGCCGACTCGGCGCAGCTCCAGGCCGAGCAGACATCCCAGGGTGAGCCGGAGCGTGGAGCCGGCCGCGTTGCCCCGGAAGTGGTAGCGCACCCGCTTCCGCAGGTTCTGAGTACTCTTCCGGTTCGCCATGTGCCGCGGAGCGATGCCCACGTAGAGAAGCCGCCCAGCAGGCAGTTCGTGGGACGGAGTTTTGGTGAAGTGCCATCCGTACACGCCGGGAGCGGAGGGTACGGGGCCGGATCGCACCAGGACCTCGCCTGCCGACCAGAGTCGAGCCGGGCTGATGAGCGCGGCAGCGTGCATGGGACCTCCACCGAGCCGATGACGTACACGACCGCACGCTATCCGAGACCACTGACGGCGCACAGGGACTGGACCGCCCATGGAGGAAGTTGAGGCCCCGTACGGCATGAGGGCAGGATGAGCACGAGGGGCAGACGCCTGTGGCGGACTGCTGGAGACGGTGCCGTTCGCCTGACCGGCCGAAACTCTTCCGGGGGATGGAAAACGTGGTACAGCGGGGTTACTGGCGGGAGTCCGACGGCTCCCCCGTGAAGGCCGCGGAGGCTCACGAGATATGGGCCGAGGAAGCCTATCCATTGCTCATCGACGTCGCACGTACGTATCACTCGGTCATTACCTACAAGGAGCTCGCGGAGAAGGTTCAGGAAACGTCCGGAATCCGCACCTCGGCCCTACTTCACAACTGGATCGGGTCTGTTCTCGGCATGGTCGTCCGTGAGGCGCACCGCCGCGGTGATCCGCCGCTGACCGCTCTGGTGGTTCACAGCGACGATGGAATGGTGGGCGAGGGCTACAAGGAAGTTCTTCAGGTGGCGGGAGAGCCGCCACTGGAAGACGTGCTCGAGCGGGAGCATCACGCCGCCGACGCACGACTGGAGTGCTACCGCCGTTTCGGTGCAACACTGCCGCCCGACGGCGGCGTTGCGGCGCTTGCTCCCCGACTGCAGGCAGCCGTTGAGCGTCGCCGCGCACGCGAGAGGAGTGCCCAGCCTCCACAGGTTTGCCCCACTTGTTTCGTTCAGCTCCCCGCGACAGGAATATGTGATTCGTGCGGCTGACTGCCGCGCCATGACGATCGAGTCGGCGCTGCGGTGAACTGAGACGCACGTCTTCTGGCAGGCCGGCCGAAAAGTCCGTCGAGGGCTTCCGGGAGCCGCCCCGGGGCCGGGCCTACGGAGGAGACTCGCGGGTCCTCGCCTGTTTCCCCAGCCGTTCAGTGGCTTTCCGCGTCGCGGTGGTCACCCTGCTTGAGCAGTAGCCGGCGACAGTAGTGGCCGACGTCCAAAGCCATGTGAACGGACCCCGCCCACCCAGGCCCGGGAACCGCAGAGCGAAAACGTCGTCTGACAGCTTGACCGCACACCCCCGCTTCCCCGTCTCCGAAGCGGACTTCCGCCGCCCTGAGCCGACCGGCCGCGGCCGTCGATGTCGGATGGTGATGTCGAAGACCCCCGGCCCTGGTGGGCCGGGGGTCTTCGCGCTGGTGGGCGCAGACGGGTTCGAACCGCCGACATCTGCCTTGTAAGGGCAGCGCTCTACCGCTGAGCTATGCGCCCGGGGTGAGCCCACAGCGTACCGTGCCGCGCCGTGTGCGCCGCAAACGCGGGAGGCGGGGGTTGTCCCCACCCCGGGTCGGGTGGGGCGCCGGATGCCGTCGGCGGACGGGGGTCCATAGCGTCGGCAGGGCCCCGAACAGCCCCGCCGAGCACCCCGCCGAACCGATACGGAGACCGTCCATGGCCACCGAGACCCGCCGCAGCACCGTACGCGCCCTGGTCGCCGTCGTTCTCGCGGTCGCCGCCACCGCCGGGGTGGCCGGGTGCGTGGACGCCGGTGACGCGCCGCCCGAGCACCGGTCCTTCGAGGTCGGGAAGGGCGTGGAGACGCTGGTGGTCGAGGTCGAGGACTCGCCCGTGGAGGTGGTGGCGGCGGACCGGGCCGACGTACGGGTGACCCGGTGGTTCGACGGGATCGCCTACGGCGGCAGCACCGGGGCGCGGTGGTCGATGGAGGGCGGGACGCTCTCGCTGGGGCCCGCCTGCTCCGGGCTCGCGAGCTGCGACATCCGTCACCGGGTGGAGGTGCCGCACCGGCTCGCGGTACGGATCGAGGGCCGCGACGGGGGCGTCACCGCGCGCGGGTTCCGTGAGGCGCTCGCGGTCTTCGCCGACAACGGAGGGATCAGGGTCCGCGACGTCACCGGGCCTCTGGAGCTCAGCGGCGGCAACGGCTCCGTCGTGGCCACCGGGATCGGCTCCCGCGAGGTGACCGCCGAGGCGGGCAACGGCGGGCTGAGGCTGGCCCTGGTGCGGGTGCCGGAGCGGGTGGAGGCCCGCGGCCGTAACGGTTCGGTCACCGTCGAGGTGCCCCGCGCCGCGTACCGTGTGGACGCCGCGGCCGACAACGGCGGGACCCGGGTGGAGGTGCCGCGGGGCGGTGCGGGCGATCCCGCCGTCACGGCCCGCACGGCCAACGGCGATGTGACCGTGCGCCCCGCGAGCCGGCGGGACCGGCCGTGAGGTGACCGCCCCGGTCGCCTCTCGTGTGTTCCCCCGGGCCGGGTGGGAGAATGGCAGCCGGGCCGGCGAGGGCGTACGGGGAGAGGACACACGTGGCGGCGATGAACGGCGGCGGCGCACGCCGCTGGGGCTGGGGAGGCGGCGGGCGCGCCGAGAGCCGGCGCGCCGAGGCCCAGGCCGCGAAGGACGCGGCGGCCACCGCGTTCTACGAGCTGGACACCGCCCAGCGGGATCTGCGGATCTCCATCGAGACCCTCGCGGCCGTCGACGACTCCCCGGCCGCGCGCCGGGCCGTCGAGGACTTCGCCGAGTTCGGGCGGCGGATCGACCAGGTCAGCCATGAGTACATCGCCACCGTGGACGCCCACGACCTGGAGCGCGACGACCTGGACGGCGACACCGCCTCCCGCGCCCGCCGGGCCCTGGAGAAGACGCGGGAGGACCTGGAGCGCACCCGCGCTGACCTGGAGCGGTTCGGGCAGGGGCTCGGTCCGCTGCTGGAGAAGGCCGAGACGCAGCTCGCCCGGCTGGCCCCCGCGGTGGAGCGGGCCCGGCAGGCGCTGCTGGGCGCGACGAAGGCGCTGGACGCCGTACGCGCCGCCGGGCTGCGGGCCGACGAGGCGGCGGCCCGGCTGGCCGCCCTCTCCCCCGAGCTGACCAGACTCAACGAGGGCGCCGCGCGCCACGGCGTGCGGGACACCCTTCAGCGGGCCGAGCGCGTGCTGCGGGAGGCGGAGGCGGTGCGCAGGGAGGTCGAGCTGCTGCCCGAGCGGGCGGCCGAGACCGACCGGCGGCTGTCCTCCCTGCGCACCCGCGCCGAGGCGCTGCGGCACCGGGCGGAGAACGTCGGGCCGGTGCTGAGCGAGCTGCGGCGGCGGTTCACCGTCGCGTGCTGGGAGGACCTGCAGAGCGTGCCGGAGCAGGTGGCGGGCGCGGTGCGGCAGGCGGAGGAGAAGCTGGCCGAGGCGCGTACCGCCCGGCAGGAGCAGCGGTGGGCGGACGCCACGGCCCGGCTGTCGACGGTGCGGGCTCTGCTGAACGACGCCGACGAGGCGGTCTCGGCGGCCGACGAGCGCCTGCGGCGGCTGAACGAGGTCTCCTTCGACCACAGCGGCGAGGTGGAGCGGACGCGCTTCGCCATCCGGGACGCCCAGCGGCTGGCGATGGCCGGGCGCAGCCACCCCGACCCCCGGCACGCGGGCCCGCTGGACGGCGCGGTGGCCCGGCTGGAGCGGGCCGTGGCGGGGCTGTCCGGGCGGCATCCGGACTGGTGGGGCTTCGTGACGGAGCTGGACGCCATCCGCGAGACGGTGGCGGACGTGGTGCGCCGGATACGCGAGGAGCGGGCGGCGGGCGGCTGAGCCGCGCGGCGCACGCGGCCGTGGACGGCCCGGTGGCGCGCGGTCATGCCGCGCACGGCCCGGTGGCGCACGGCCCGGTCCCGCCGTGGTGTCGCGACCGCTGTCCACAGGCTCCCCGCGATCCCCGGACGGCGGCTTATCCTGCTCGTATGCCCCGATACGAGTTCCGCTGCCGCGCCTGCGGCACCACGTTCGAAGTGAACCGACCGATGGCCGAGTCCGGTGCGCCCGCCAGTTGCCCGGAGGGCCACGACGACACGGTGAAGCTGCTGTCCACCGTCGCCGTGGGCGGCGCCGCCGCCCGGTCCTCCGCCCCGGCGCCGAGCGCGGGCGGCGGAGGCGGGGGGTGCTGCGGGGGCGGCTGCTGCGGCTGACGCGGGGCGGCCGGTGGGGGCGGCCGCTGGAAGTGGCCGGCGGAAGCGGCCCGCGCGCGGATTACAGCCTGCGCGCGACGGTCACGCCGTCGGCGACCGTCAGCATGACCGACTCCGTCCGGTCGTCGGCGAGGACATGGTCGTTGAAGGCCCGGATCGCGGCGGCGGCGCCGGTGGCCTCCGGGTCGGTGACCTCGCCGTGGAAGAGCACGTTGTCCGCGACGATCAGTCCGCCCGGCCGCATCCGCGGCACCAGCTCCTCCCAGTAGGCGATGTAGTTCTCCTTGTCCGCGTCGAGGTAGGCCAGGTCGATCCCCTCCTCGGCGGGCAGGGCGCGCAGCGTGTCCAGGGCGGGGGCCAGGCGCAGGTCGATGCGGTCGGCCACCCCCGCCCTGGCCCATGCCTCGCGTCCGAGGTCCGTCCACTCCTCCGAGATGTCGCAGGCGATGAGCGTGCCGTCCTCGGGCAGGGCCTGGGCCATGGCGAGGGCCGAGAAGCCGGTGAAGGTACCGACCTCCACGATGCGGCGGGCACCGATCAGCCGTACCAGGAAGGCCAGCATCGGGCCCTGCTCCTGGGCCGACTGCAGCCCGGCCCGGTCGGGGAAGCGGGCGTGCGTGGTCTCCACCAGGTCGCGCAGGACGGGGTCGAGCGGCGGGTTGTGGTCGAGCACGTACCTGTACAGCTCGGCGGTCTGGAGGGGGCGCTTGTCGCGGGACGCCTGTGTGGTCATGCCCGCATCCTCGCTCAGGCCGGCCCGGTGTGCGCGAGGAACTCCCGCAGTACGCGCTCCCCGGCCGCGACCCCGCGTTCGGGCAGGGCGGTGATGTGCGGGGCGGTCCAGCCCAGGTCGGCCAGTTCTCCGTGGCCGGGCCGCCAGCCGGTGTCGGCGGCCAGCAGCAGGTCGGCGTCGAGGAGGGAGTCGCCGGCGGCCAGGACGTGCCCGGCGCCGGTGCGCCGGGCGACCTCGGCGACGGCGGCGCTCTTGGTGAGCGGGCACGGCACGGCGTAGAGCTTGCGGCCCTGGAGGGAGACCGTCCAGCCGCGCGGCCCGGCCCAGTCGGCCAGTTCCTTCACCCAGGTGCCGGGCAGCTTCTCCCGGTCGACGACGAGGTAGGCGAACAGGTCCTCGGCGACGCGTTCCTTGAGCAGCCAGCCGGGGTCGGCGGCTCCCACCATGCGGGCGCGCACCTCCGTGAGCGGCGCGCAGTCGGCGTCCAGGGCGCGCCGTACCCGGGCGTGCCAGCCGGAATCGGACTCGCCGTCCACCATCAGATGGCCGCCGTTGGCACAGATCGCGTAGCGCGGGGGCGGACCCGGCAGGTGGATGCGCCCGTACTGCTCGCGGGTGCGGGTGGTGGTGGGGACGAAGACGGACCGGGCCGCGAGTTCGGCCAGCAGGGCGGCGGCGGTCTCGGTGACGTACGACAGCGGCCTGGACTGGTAGACCTCCACGCACAGCAGGCGCGGGGCCCGGGCGTCGGGCATGGTCAGGCCGAGGGCGGCGGCGGAGTAGATGAGGGTGCGGTCCAGGTCGCTGGCGACCAGGACCGTGCGGCGCTCCGGGGCCGCGGACGCGGGCCCGGTCGCGGCGCCGGCCGCCGGGTGGCTCGTCGGGCGGCTCATCGGGCGGCCCTCCCGTCGGCGCCGGTGGCACCGCGCGTGTAGCGGGGGTGGATGAGGCCGACGCAGGAGTAGGGCAGGTCGTCGGCCTCCTCGACGGGTACGCCGCGCTGCTCGGCCAGCAGCCGGATGTGGTCCAGGTCGGCGCCCGCGCCGCGCCGGGCCAGTACGCGCCAGGGGACGCGGCGCAGCAGCACCCGGGTGGTCTCGCCGACGCCGGGCTTGACGAGGTTGACGTCCCCGATGCCGTACTCCTCGCTGATGCGCTCCACCGCCCTCCAGCCGTCCCAGGTGGGGGCGCGGTCGGCGGCGAGCAGTTCCGCCACGTCCGCGGCCACGTCGGCGCGCACGGCGTCGAAGCGGCCCGCGACGGTGTCCAGGAAGAGGTCGGAGACGTCCGCTCCGGCCAGTTCGCGGTAGTACTTGGCCCCGTGGAAGTCGTCGGGTCCGACGAGGTCGGCCCGGAGCACGGTGCGCGAGACGAGCCCGGAGACGGTGGAGTTGAGGCAGGCGGAGGGGATGAGGAAGTCCTCGCGGGTGCCGTAGGTGCGCACGCAGCCGCCGGGGTCGGCCAGGACGGCGAGTTCGGGGCTGAAGCCGGGGAAGGGGCGCAGGGCGTCGGCGAGTTCGCGGGTGATGGCGCCCTTGCCCGTCCAGCCGTCGACGAAGACCACGTCGGCCGGGTCGTGGTGGGCGGCGAGCCAGCGCAGGGCGGTGGTGTCGATGCCGCGGCCGCGGACGATGGAGACGGCGTAGTGCGGCACGTCCAGGCCGTGCACGTGCCGGGCCCAGCGGCGCATCAGCACCCCGACGGGCGTGCCGGCGCGCGCGAGGGAGGCCAGTACGATGCCGCGCTCACGGCCGCTCCGGTCTCCCGTGCCGCCGAGGCCGCCCCGCTCGGTGAGCAGGGTGTCGGTGACGGCGCCGACGGCGCGGGCGATCCGGTCCGCGGACGCCTCCAGCGCCTGGTGGAACAGCCGCTGGTACTCCCGGCTGGGCTGGTACTCCACCGGCAGCGACTCGGCGTAGTGCGCGCCGCCGGACTGGATGGCCTCCTCGCGCTCCTCGGTGGGCGCCTCCAGGGTGACGTCGGAGAGGTCCTGGAGCAGCCAGCCGACGTCCTCGGGGGCGTAGGAGGAGAAGTGCGGGCCACGCAGCGGTGCGGGCAGCGGCCGGTGGGAGGGGACGACCGCGAGCAGCACCCGGCCGGTGTGGGCGGCGAGGTGGGCCAGCAGGCCGTCGGGGGCGTGGAGGGCGGGGGTGTCGGCGGCGGAGTCCACCACGGCGACGACGGCGTCGAAGCCCTGGCCCGCGATGTTGTAGGCGTAGCGCTCCCCCGGGCGGCCGGGGGTGCCGTCGGCGGGGTCGTCGTGGGCGGGGAAGACCAGCCGGGTGCGGATGGCGTAGCCGGGCTCGTCGACCGCCAGGACCGGCGAGCGGGTGGTGGTGGAGTAGCGGACCTCGGCGCCGGTGGCGCCGGTGAGGGCGCAGGCCAGTCGCAGCGGCGCGTACATCAGCTCCTCGCACCCCAGGACGAGCACCCTGCGCACCCCCTCGGGGAGGTGGGCGGCGATCCGGTCGGCCATCGCCGGCAGCGCGGCCTCCAGCCGGGCGCGGTGCGCGGGGGTGAAGCCGTGCCGCCCGCCGTCGGGCAGGCCCTGCGGCCAGCCCAGGTCGACGCGGTGCACCTGTTCCGGACCGAATCCGGGCGCGGGCCGCGGCGGCGGGCTGTCGTGTGCCTCGACCAGGGCGGCGCCGCGCTCCAGTACGCCGTCGGGCAGCCGTACGGTCCCGGTGGCCAGGGCCACCACGTCGATGCGGGCGCCGAGGTCGGCGGCGAACTTCTCCAGCCGGGCCCGGTCCTCCGGTCCGCGCAGGTCGGTCAGCGCCACGATCACGTACCGCTCGCGCGGGAAGGCGCGGTGCAGTGCGGTGATGGTGTTGAGGACGGTGGTGCCGGTGGAGAACTCGTCGTCCACCAGGACCAGCGGCCCGTCCGCGGCCAGCAGTTCCGGGTCCTCCGGCAGCAGCAGGTGGGAGGTGGCGTGGGAGTGCTCCTCCTCGAAGCCGCCCACCGGCGCCGTGCCGGGGACGGCGCGGCGGGTGGAGTGGAGGCAGGGGGCGCTGCCCAGGCCGTCGGCGACGCTGTGGCCGAGGCCGGTGGCGGTCTCCGCGTAGCCCAGGACGACCGCGCGGCCGGCGTCCGCGCCCAGCAGTTCGCCGACGCGCCTGCCCAGGTCCAGGCCGGTGCCGTGGACGATCCCGGGGAGCTGGGGGACGTGCTTGCCCAGCACCTGGGAGACCAGCAGGTGTGCCCGGCGGGGGTTGCGCCGCAGGGCCAGGCCGAGCAGGTCGCGCAGCCGTCCGTCCTCCTCGCCGGGCGGGGCCTCCAGCCGTACGTCCAGCCGCCGGGCGACCCATTCGCCGGGCCACGGCCCGCTCGGTCCGCTCGGCCCGCGCCGCTGCCCCGTGCCGGGCCCGGCCGTCGCTCCCTGTGCTCCGGCCTCCCGCTGTCCGCCCGCGCGTCCGTTCGCGTCCGCCGCCTGCGTCACCCTGCCGTACCCCTCGCCCTGGCCCCGGTCGTGGCCGTGGTCGTCATCGTTCGTGTGGCTCATATGCTCCCAGCCGCCAGCAGTTCGACGAACCCCACGCCCTCGCGCGCGACGCCGAAGGCCTCGGCCCGCAGCAGGGTGCGCTCGGCCCAGGCCCGGTGCGGCTTCACCTCGTTCATCTTGTTGGTGTACGCGGAACGCAGCACGCCGCCACCGCAGCGCTCGGGGCGCAGTATGTCCGTGGCATCGCTGAACTCCTCGTGGCTGACCACCGACAGGGCGTGGACGGGCGCGATGTGGGAGGGGTGTATGCAGGTCTTGCCCTGCAGGCCGTTGGCCCGGTCCAGGTCGATCTCGCGCAGCAGCCCGTCCATGTCGTGCTCGATCAGCGCGGCGCGCAGCTCCTCGGCGCGTCCGGTGAACGGGCTCTGGCGCAGCTGCGGTTTGAACATCCGCTCCTGGAGCCGGAAGTACTCCCACACGGGCCCGGTGACGGTGAAGCCGGTGCCGTCGGCCCGGCCGAGCACGTTGACCACGTCGGCTATCACCGAGGCGACGATCTGCACGTCGTAGGCGGTCATGTCGGGGCTGCGGCGCAGTCCGTAGGCGGAGCAGAAGTCGGTGACGCCCAGGCGGAGCGCCAGGACCCGGTCGCGGTACTTGTCGACGGTGCGGGCTATCCCGGTGAGCGTCTCCACCCGCGTCTCCAGGTGCAGGAGGTCGGGGGACTCCAGGACGGGCATGGCGAACAGCCGCCGCCCGCAGTCGGCTTCGGCGGCGGTGAGCGCCTCCAGGAAGGGGATGCCGCGCTCCTCGGTGAACTTGGGCAGCACGAAACCGGACAGCAGGCGGGTGCTGGGGCCAAGGCGCCGGACCAGGGAGGTGATCTGCGCGGGCTCGCGGACGCGGACGAACAGCAGCGGGGGCTCGGTGGAGCCGGCGGCGGGGACGGCGGAGGCCAGCTCGGCGAACTGCCGGACCAGGTTCTCCTCGGCGCCGGGCACCTCGGCGTCGTCGATGGAGTCCTCCAGGCAGAGCACCATGGAGACCACTCCCCGCCGGGCCTGCTTGAGCACGTCACCGGCGAGCCGGGGGCGGGTGGCGGGGCTGTAGAGGGTGGCGCCGAGGGCCACCGACAGCAGACGGGCCGGGGACTGCGAGGAGAACTCGGCCGGTTCCTTGTGGAAGAGTTCTCGTCGCACCTGCGGCGAAAGGTGCCCGAAGTGCCGCACAGGACCCCCGTTCCATCACCGGCCCCATGACCCTCATGAGCGAGATCCGGCCGATCATCGTAAGCACGCACGTGGCTCAAAAGTTACTCGAACGCATGAACATAGCATTACTTACGCATAAACCCGGGGTGCCGAGGCACCCGCGTTGTACCGGCGGGCCGCGACAGGCAGGATGGCGCTATGACGCACGCGATGCTGAAGGGGTCGAACATCCAGCTCCACACGACGGCCGTGCGCGCCGTACTGCGCTGGACACCGGGCACGGGCGTCCTCGACGTCGACGCCTCCGCGCTGCTGCTGGGCGCGGACGGACGTGTGCGCTCCGATGAGGACTTCGTCTTCTACAACCAGCCGCGGCACCCCTCCGGGCTGGTGCGGTACCTGCCCAAGAGGCGCGAGCCGGAGGGGCTGACGGACTCGGTCGAGGTGGACCTCGGCCGCCTCGACCCGTCCGTGGACCGGGTGATGCTGTCCGCGTCGGCCGACGGCGGCACCTTCGCCGACGTACGCGACCTGGTGCTGCTGGTGGTGGACGCCGACGGCGGTGAGACGGTCGCCCGTTTCGAGATCCGCCCCGAGACGGGTTCGGAGACGGCGCTGATCTGCGGCGAGCTGTACCGGCGCGGGGACGGCTGGAAGTTCCGCGCGCTGGGGCAGGGTTACGACACCGGGCTGGTCGGGCTGGCGACGGACTTCGGCATCTCGGTGGAGGAGGCCGAGTCGGCCGCGCCCGGTGAGCCGGAGCAGACGATTCCGCAGCCGCCCCCGGAGCCGGGCTTCCCCCCGCCGGAGCCGATGCCCGAGCCCCGTCCCGAGCCGCAGCCGCACCCCGAGCCGCCGCCCGGGCCGAACCCTCCGCCGCCGCGCCCCGTCCCCGGCCCCACCCCCGGGCCGGAACCGCTGCCCGAGCCGGACGGCGCACCGGTCCGCGTGGATCT
>NZ_JBKJFM010000051.1:0-33755 GCF_046614825.1 Streptomyces nanhaiensis | reverse complement strand
GCTGGTACCGCACCGGAGACCTCGGACGCTACTGGCCCGACGGCACCCTCGAATTCCTCGGCCGCACCGACCACCAAATCAAGATCAACGGCCACCGCATCGAACTCGGCGAAATCGAAACCGCCCTCACCCAACACCCCCACATCACCACCGCCACCGCCCTCACAACCCCCCACACACACCAACTCGCAGCCGCCGTCACCCCGGACTCGGAGGCGGCCGGGGACGACTCCGCACTCGACGACCTGGAGGACTTCCTCGCCGAGAGGCTGCCCTCCTACGCCATCCCGCAGGTCTGCCTCGTCCTGGACGCCATGCCGCTGACCCCCAACGGCAAGACCGACCGGCGGGCGGTGGCCGACCTGGTCTCCGAGGAGCGGTCCGGTGGCGGTTCGCAGCCGCCGCGGGGCCCCGCCGAGGAGGCCGTGGCGGCGGTGTGGGAGGAACTGCTGGGCATCCCCGGCATCCACCGGGACGACAACTTCTTCTCCCTCGGCGGCGACAGCCTCATCGCCACCCGCATGGCCCAGGCGCTGCGTGAGCGCCACGGCGTCGAGGTCACTCTCCGGCAGCTCTTCTCGGCACCGACCGTCGCCGAGACCGCCGCACTGATCGACAGCTTCGAGGAGGGCTCCCTGTGACCCTGTCAGCAGACACTGCCCGTACGCCGGAGACCCTGGTGGCGGATCTGCGCGAACGCGGAGTCCAGTTGTGGGAGGACGGGGGACGACTGAGGTTCAGGGCCCCCCGCGGCGTCCTCACCGACGAGTGGCGCGAGGCGCTGGCCGCCCACAAGGAGGCCGTCCTGGCGTGCCTGCGGGCGGAGTCGCCGGCGGTCGTCCGCGATCCCGAGCACCGGTACGACCCGTTCCCCCTCACCGACGTGCAGTCCGCGTACCTGCTGGGCCGGCGCGAGGCCTTCGCCTACGGAGGGGTGGGCTGCCAGGTCTACGCGGAGATGGAGTACGCCGAACTCGATCCCGTACGGCTGGAGTCGGCCTGGAACCGGCTCGTCGGCCGGCACGACATGCTGCGCGCCGTGATCTCCCTGGACGGCCACCAGCGGGTGCTCCCGGAGGTGCCCGACTACCGGATCGAGGTGACGGACGTACGCGGCGCCTCCCCCGCGGAGGCCGGCAGGGCCCGGGCCGAGGTACGTGCCGCGATGGACCACAGCGTCCACGACCCCGAGCGGTGGCCGCTGTTCGCGCTGCGCGTGACCCTTACCGACGCCTGCGCGGTGCTGCACGTGTCGGTCGACTTCCTGATCGCGGACTACCTGAGCGTGCGGACGCTGATGCGCGAGCTGCGGATGCTCTACGACGGCCTGACGCCGCCCCCGCTCGACATCACCTTCCGCGACTACCTGAGCGCGGCCGCGCGCCGCCGGGAGAGCCCCGCCTACGAGCGTGACCGCCAGTACTGGGCACGCCGGCTGGACGTGCTGCCCGCCGCCCCGGAGCTTCCCGTGCGCGAGGGGGCCGAGTACCTGCCCGGGCGCTTCCGCCGGCTGTCCTCGGCCCTCTCCCCGGAGCAGTGGCAGGCGGTCCGCCGGGCCTCCGCCCGGTGGAACCTCACACCGTCCGCGACGGTACTGGCCGCGCTCGCGGAGGTGATCGGCCGGTGGAGCGCGAAGCCGCGGTTCTGCCTCAACCTCACCCTGCTCAACCGGGAGCCGCTGCACCCGCAGGTGGACCGGCTCGTCGGCGACTTCACCACCGTCAGCCCACTGGCGGTGGACACCGCTCCCCTCTCGGCGTTCGGGGAGCGCGCCCGCGCGCTGCAGCAGCGGATGTGGGAGGACATGGACCACCGGCTCCACAGCGGGGTGGAGGTGATGCGGGAGCTGGCGCGGCGGCGCGGGTCCGCCGCGGCGCTGCTGCCCGTGGTCTTCACCAGCACCCTCGGGACCGCCGGGGACGCCGGCGGTCCCGGGGAGGCCGCCGCGCGGGACGACCCGGCGGAGCGCCCCGTCCACGGGATCAGCCAGACGCCGCAGGTGTGGATCGACGCGCAGGCGGTGGAGTCGGACGGCTGCCTGGACCTGCGCTGGGACGTGCGCGAGGGAGTCCTGCTCCCGGGCGTGGCCGAGGAGATGTTCGACGCGCTGGTGGCGCTGCTGCGCCGGCTGGGCGAGGAAGCGGCCGTCTGGGAGGAGCCCTCCCCGGTCCCGCTGCCGCGGGCTCAGCAGCGTCGCCGGGACGCGGCGAACGACACCGCGGCCCCCTTGCCGGACGCGCTGCTCCACGACGACCTGGTGGCCGCCGCGCGGGCGCACCCCGACCGGCCGGCGGTCGTCTCCGGCGGGCGGACCCTGAGCCACGGCGAGCTGCTCGGCCGGGCGGAGGCGGTGGCCGCACGGCTGCGGGAGGCCGGGTGCACGCCCGGTGAGGTGGTCGGCCTGGTCATGGACAAGGGCTGGGAACAGGTGGCCGGGGCCCTGGGAACCCTGCTGGCCGGCTGCGCCTACCTGCCGCTCGACGCCTCCCAGCCGCGGCTGCGCCGCGAGCGGATCCTCGACGATGCCGGAGTCCGCCACGTGCTGGTCCAGTCGTGGTCCCTGCCGGGGGACGACCGCAGCCGGCACGCCGTCGCGGTGGACGCGCTCGCCGTCCGCGAAGGGGGCGGCAAAAGCGCCGGGGCCCCGCCCGCCGGCCCGGACGACCTGGCGTACGTCGTCTACACCTCCGGCTCGACCGGTGCGCCCAAGGGTGTGATGGTCTCGCACCGGGCGGCCCTCAACACGCTGCGGGACGTCAGCCGGCGGTTCGACGTCACCGCGGAGGACCGCGTGCTCGGCCTGGCGGGCATGGGCTTCGACCTGTCGGTGTACGACGTGTTCGGTGTGCTGGGCGCCGGCGGCACCCTCGTGCTGCCCGACCCGGAGCGGCGCGCCGACCCCTCGCACTGGGCGCAGTTGCTCGCCGAGCACCGGGTGACCGTGTGGAACTCCGTCCCCGCCCAGCTCCAGTTGCTGGAGGACTACCTCGCCGTCGAGCCCGCCGCCGGTCTGGACGCGCTGCGGCTGGCCCTGCTCAGCGGCGACTGGATCCCCGTGGCCCTGCCCGACCGGGTGCGCCGCCGCCTGCCCGGCCTGCGGCTGGTGAGTCTCGGCGGCGCGACCGAGGCGGCCGTGTGGTCCATCGCCCACCCCATCGGCGAGGTGGATCCGGACTGGCGCAGCATCCCGTACGGCAGGCCGCTGGCCAACCAGACCTTCCACGTCCTGGACCCGTGGCTGCGGTCCTGCCCGGAGCACGTGCCCGGTGAGCTGTACATCGGCGGGGCCGGCCTCGCCCTGGGGTACCTCGGCGACGCGGCGAGGACCGCCGAGCGGTTCGTGTACCACCCCCGCACCGGTGAGCGGCTGTACCGCACCGGGGACAGGGGGGTGTACAGGGAGGACGGCGTCATCGAGTTCCTCGGCCGGCAGGACCGCCAGGTCAAGATCCGTGGCCACCGGATCGAACTGGCCGAGACCGAGGCGGCCCTCTCCTCCCACCCGGCCGTGGCCTCGGCCCACGCGCTGGTCGACGGCGTCGGGCCGCTGGATCGCCGCCTGCTGGCGTACGCCCGGCTGGCCACCGGGGCGCGGCCGGTGCCGGACGGCGGCGCCGAGCGGCTCCTGGCGGCGGCCTCGGCCCGCGGGGACGCCGCGGTCCGGGACGTCGACCCCGCCGAGCTGTCGGAGTTCATGCGGCGGCTGGACCGGGCCGGGCTGCTGGCCATGCTGCACGCCTTCAACCGGCAGGGCCTGTTCCGGTCGCCCGGTGACCATCACACCGTGCCCCAGGTGCTGGAGGCGACGGCGGCGGCACCCTGCCACCACCGGCTGGTGCGCCGCTGGCTGAAGTCCCTCACCGAGGCGGGCCTGCTCACCCGCCACGGCGACGCCCACTCGGCGGCCGGGCCCGTCTCCGGGGAGGACCTGGACGCGGCGTGGCGCGAGGTGGACGCGCTCCAGCGTGAGGAGTGGTACAGGGCCGACCTCATCGGCTACTTCCGCACCTGCGCCGAGCGACTGCCCGAACTGCTGCGCGACGAGATCGATCCGCTGCCGCTGCTCTTCCCCGAGGGAGGACTGGACCTCTCCTACGCCGCCTACCGCGACAACGTCCTCAGCCGCTACGTCAACCACGCCGTCGTCGGGCTGGTCCGCGAGCTGGCCGCGGCGCACGAGGGGCCACTGCGGCTGCTGGAGGTGGGCGCGGGCGTCGGCGGGACCAGCACCGTGCTCGTCCCCGAGATCGCCGACACCGATGTGCGCTACCTGTTCACCGACGTGTCGCAGTTCTTCCTGGGCGAGGCCCGCCGGCGTTTCGGCGACCGCGTCGACTACGGCCTGTTCGACATCAACGGCGACGCGCGGGAGCAGGGCCGGCTCCCGAACTCGCAGGACGTGGTGCTGTGCGCCAACGTCCTGCACAACGCCCGGCACGTGGACACCGTCCTGGCGCGGCTGCGCGAACTGCTGGCTCCCGGGGGGTGGCTGGTCTTCATCGAGACCACGCAGGAGAACGTGCAGATCATGACCTCGATGGAGTTCATGATGCCCGACAGGGACCCGGCCAAGTGGGACTACGAGGACCTGCGCCGGGGGCGGGACCAGACCTTCCTCGACTCCGGGCAGTGGCGGCGCCTGCTCCGGGAGGCCGGCGCGGACACCGTCCTGGAACTGCCGCACGCCGACGGCGTGACGGCACCGCTGGGGCAGCGCGTCTTCGCGGCCCGCTTCAAGGCGGACCGGATACCCGTGCGCCCCGAGGACGTGCTGGAGCACGCCGCCCGTCGCGTCCCGGAGTACATGCTGCCCGCGCGGCTCGAACTCCTCGACGACCTGCCGCTGACCGCCAACGGCAAGACCGACACCGCGGTGCTGCGCGGCTGGGCGGAGAGGCACCGCGTCCCCGACGACCCCGGACTGACCGGCGGAACGGAGCACCTGGACGATCTGGAGCGGCGCGTGGCGGCCGTGTGGGCAGACCTGCTGCGGCTGCCCCGGGTGGGGCGCGACGACGACTTCTACCGGCTGGGCGGGGACTCACTGCTGGTGGCGCGGCTGGCGGGGCGTGTCCGCGAGGAGATCCCCGAGGCGGCCGGGCTGCTGTACGACACGGTGCTGCGCGCCGTGCTGAGCCGTCCGACGGTGGCCGCCCTGGCGGAGTTCCTGCGCGAATCCCGCGAGCATGCGGGAGGCGCCGGCGGGGACGGCCCGGCCGACTCGCCGCTGGTCCCGCTCGGCGGCGCCGGTTCCTCCGGGTCCGGCGCGGAGGGACCGGAGGGGGCCGAGGGCGCGGCGATGCGCGTGCTGGTCCACGACGGGATGGGCACACTGGCCGCCTACCGGCCGCTGATACCGCTGCTGGAGGGGCCGGGCCCGCTGGTGGGACTCGCCGTCCCCGCGCACGAGCCGTACGCGCGGGAGGACCCCGAGGACCTCATCGTGCGGCGTGCGGCCCACTACACGCGCTGCCTGCTGGAGACCGGGCACACCCGCTTCCAGGTCGTCGGCTACTGCATGGGCGGGCTGCTGGCCACGGAGGTCGCCCGGCAGCTGGCCGAGTCGGGGGCGCTGGTGGAGAACCTGACCATCGTGAGCAGTTACGCGCTGCCTCACACCGTCGAGGACGAACTGGTGCTGGAGTACGTCTTCGCACGGCTGCTGAACGCCGGCACCGAGGAACTCGGTTACCCCGACGACGCCGCGACCGCGCACGTCTTCCGGGCGGTGCTGGAGCGCACGCCCGGCCGGGTGCCCTCCGGGTCCCCGGACTCCCTGACCGGGGACCCCGTGGTGGAGGAGGCGGCACGCAGGTTCGCCGCGCTGCGGAAGGTGCCGCAGCGGGAGCGGCTCGCCGCGATCGGCCGCGCGGCACGCGGTGACGGTGACGGCTTCCCGGTGGACCTGGAGGCGGTCTACTCCCTGTACCGCACGAGTATGACGGCGGTCACCCGGCACCGGGCCACGCCGTACGCGGGCGACGTCGTCCTGCTGCGCGAGGACGAGGCGACCGGCTTCCTGCCCTGGCTGCGGGCGGACATGACGGAGTTCTGGCGGGAACTGTGCCTGGGCGAACTCCAGATCGTCGACGTACCCGGCGACCACTTCTCCTGCATGCGCCCGCCGCACGTCGGCCGTCTCGCGCGCGAGCTGGACCGGCTGCACCGGGGAGGTGGCCGGTGACCGCCGTGCTCGGCCTGCTCGGCTCCGGTGGTGCCGTCGGAGGACATGTCGCCCCCCTGCTGGTGGACGGTGGCGCCCGGGTGCTGCTGGGCGGCCGCGACCGGGCGCGGCTGGACCGGTCGCCCGGCCACGAGCGGGTGGTGGTCGACGTGGACGACCCGCACGGCCTGGAACGGTTCGCCAGCAGGTGCGACGTGGTCGTGGACTGCACGGGACCCGCCCGGCGCACGGCGCCCCGGGTGCTGCGCGCCGCGCTGGCCGGGGGCGCGCACTACGTGGGCGCCTCGGGCGAGGAACTGCTCGACGGGCCGGGGTCCGGGGAGTTCGGGGATCCGGACGGAGAGCTGTGCGCGGTGCTGGGCGCGGGGATGGTGCCCGGTCTCTCGGCTCTGCTGCCCCGCGCGCTGGCCGCCGGCCTCGACCGGCCGGAGCGGCTGGTCGCGTACGCCGGCGGCCGGGACCGCTTCACCTGGGCATCGGCACAGGACTACGTGGCCGGCGCCCGGGACGGCGGCGGGCGCTCCCTCAGCGCGTGGTCCGGCGGGTGCCGGGTGCCCGGCGCCCTGGCCCCCCTCACCGACGCGGAGCTGCCCTTCTTCCCCGGGCCCGTCACGGCGTACCCGTTCCTCAGCGCCGAGACGGAGCGGCTGGCCCGGGATCTGGGGCTGGCCGAGGCCCACTGGTACAACGTCTTCGACGGCGGACACGCGCTGCGCGCGCTGTCCTCCCCCTCGGACGGAGACCTGCGGGAGGCGGCCGGGCGGCTGGTGCGTGCCGCGGAGCTGGACCTGTTCGGCCGTACGCCGTACCAGCTCATGGTCTTCCGGCTGGAGGGGGAGCGCGACGGCCGCCCTCACCGCCGGACCCTGGTGCTGCGGGCCGACGACAGTTACGCGCTCACCGCCGCGTTCACCGCGTTCGCCGTCCGGTGTGTGCTGGCGGGGGAGGTGGCGCCCGGTCCGCTTCCGGCGGACGAGGCCGTCGACGCCCGCACGGCACCGGACCGGCTGGCCGCCATGCCGGGGGTCGGCCACCTGCGGATCCTCGAGGACGCCCCACCGGTGGAGGAGGGAGTGCTGTGACGGCGAACGTGGTGGTCTGCGGGACCGGGTTCGGCCGGGTCTACCTGCGCGCGCTGGAGGCCGGCGGTCCGGACGCGCCGCGGGGAGCCGGGGACCTGCGGCTGACCGGTGTCCTCGCCCGCGGCAGCGAGCGGTCGCGGGCCTGCGCGGAACGCGCGGGCGTGCCCCTGTACACCGGTCCCGGGCAGTTGCCGGCCGACACCGACATCGCCGTGGTCGCGGTGTACGCCGGGGTGAACGGCGGGCCCGGAAGCGAGCTGGCCCGGCAGCTGATGGAGCGGGGCGTCCACGTCCTGCAGGAAGGGCCGCTGCACCACGACGAGTTGGCGGAGTCGCTGCGCGTGGCGCGCCGGGCGGGGGTGGTGTTCCGGGTCAGCACCCACTACGTGCGGGTCGAGCCGGTGCGGAGGTTCATCGCCGCGGCCCGCAGGCTCACCGCCCGCCGGCCGGTGCTCTACGCCGACGCGGCCTGCGGGCTCCAGGTCTTCTACCACCTGTTCGACATCCTGCGGCTGGCCCTGGGCGGGCTGCGGCCGTGGTCCTTCGAGGACGCGCGGCCCACTCCGGTGTTCCACACCCTGACCGGGACGGTGCGCGACGTACCGCTGACCCTGCGCGTGCAGAACCAGTTGAACCCGTCGGATCCGGACAACCACGCCCATCTGCTGCACCGGATCACGCTCGGCACGGACGGCGGCAGTCTGACGTTGTCCGACACCCACGGGCCGCTGCTGTGGAGCCCGCGCCCCCACTTCCCCTCCGAGGAGCGGTCGCTGACGCGGCTGGAGGAGGCGGCGGCCGGCCATCTCGACCACGCCGCGACCACCCCGCTGGGCGATGCCGCGGCCCCCAGCTACCGGGAGGTCGTGGGGAGGCTGTGGCCGGACGCCGCGCTGCGGGCGCTGACGGAACTGCACGAGGCCGTGCGCGAGGGGCACCATCCGCTGGCCGAGGGGCACGCCCAACTCGCCGTCTCACAGGCCTGGCGGGACGCCGCCGTGCGGCTGGGCCCGCCGGAACTGACCGGGACGGCGGCCGTGAGGCCGATCGGCGCCGGGGAACTGGCCGGGGAACCGGAGGTACCGCGATGCACCTGAACCGGACGACGCGGACCGTCACCGGCCCGGGCAGGGGCGAGGAGGAGCGGCGGCGCTGGCTGCGCCCGCTGGGCGGACGGGGCCCCGGCTCCGGGGGAGGACAGCGGGTCAGGCTGGTCTGCTTCCCCCACGCGGGGGGCGCCGCGGGCTCCTTCCGGCCCTTCGCGCCGCTGCTCCCCGGCGGCGTCGATCTGCTGGCGGTGCAGTATCCCGGACGCCACGACCGTACCGGGGAGCCGTGCGCGACCCGTATGGACGAACTGGCGGGCCCCCTCGCCGCGGCCCTGGCCCCCGTCTCCGGGGACGGTCTGGTGCTGCTGGGGCACAGCATGGGGGCGGCGGTCGCCGCGGAGGTCGCCGCGCGGCTGGAGGAGCACACCGGAAGGCCTCTGCTGCGGCTGTTCGTCTCCGGTCGCCCGGCCCCGGGGACCCGGGACCCCGTGTCGGTGCACGAGGGAGGGGACGAAGCTCTGCTGGCGGATCTGAAGCGACTCGGCGGCACGGACGAGGCGCTGTTCTCGGACCCGGCGCTGCAAAGTCTCGTCCTGCCGTCGCTGCGGGCGGACTACCGGCTGATCGAGACCTACCGGCCGCCGGAGGGCCGTCGGCTGCGCACCCCGGTCACCGCGCTGACCGGGGACAACGACCCCGAGGTGACTCCCGAGGAGGCGGAGGCGTGGCGGTCCTGCTCGTCGGGCCCGTTCCGTCTGCACGTCTTCCCCGGGGGCCACTTCTACCTGCTGGAGCGCCCCGTGGCGGTGCTGGGAGCCGTACTGGCGGATCTCGGCCGCGGAGCCCCGGCGGGCCTGGAGTGGCCGTCCACCCCCTGAGAACGGTGCCGCGACCGCCGCGAGTCGGTGGAGACGGCGAAGGACCGGGGGGAACAATGAGCACAAGAGAGACAGAAGCTGACAGGAAAGGAATGAGACAGCAAATGGCCGAGATCGACCGAATCACCATGGAGAAGGAACTCTTCGCCCTGGAGGAAGCGGGCTGGGAGGCCATCTCCTCCGCGAACGGCGACTTCTACCGGCGGCTCGTCACCCCGGAAACACTCGTGGTCGAGCACGACGGAGTGGCCACGGGCGACGACCTGGTGGCCGAGATCGACGGAAACGAGTCGCCGTTCGAGAACTTCAGGCTGGATGACCGCCGCCTCGTCCCGCTGTCGCCGGACTCCGCCGTCGTCACCTACCGGGCCACCGCCGACGTCACCGGGAGGGGCACCTTCAGGTTGTACATGTCGAGCGTCTGGGTACGCCGGGAAGAGGGCTGGAAGCTGATGTTCCATCAGCAGACCCCCGCCTCCCAGCAGGAGGGGTGAGGAGGCCGGCGGACTCGCGAGGGAAATGACCGACGGGCGGGAGGAAAACGATTGCCTGGGGCCGGAATCGAGGTCAAGGGACTCCGCAAACGCTACGGGGAGAAGACCGCGCTGGAGGATGTGACGTTCTCGGTGGCCCCGGGCACCCTGCTCGGTCTGCTGGGGCACAACGGCGCGGGGAAGACCACCACCGTCGACTGCCTGACCACCCTGCTCCGTCCCGACGGCGGACACGCGAGGGTGGCTGGGCACGATGTGGTGGCCGAGCCGGAGGAGGTGCGCCGTTCCATCGCGCTCACCGGCCAGTTCGCCGCACTGGACGAGATGCTGACCGGGCGGGAGAACCTGGTCCTCTTCGGGCGCCTGCTGCGGCTCGGCGCCCGGAACGCCGCCAGGCGGGCCGACGAACTCCTGGAGCGGTTCCGGCTGTCGGACGCCGGCGGCCGGCCGGTCAAGGAGTACTCCGGCGGTATGCGCAGGCGGCTGGACCTGGCGGCCGGCCTCGTCGTCGACCGTCCCGTCCTCTTCCTCGACGAGCCCACCACCGGGCTCGACCCGCGCAGCCGCGAGGAGGTGTGGAGCGTCGTGGAGGAACTCCGGCGAGGGGGCACCACGACACTGCTGACCACCCAGTACCTGGAGGAGGCCGACCGGCTGGCGGACCGGGTGGTGGTGCTCGGATCGGGGCGGGTCGCGGCCGAGGGCACACCCGGCGAGCTCAAGGACCGGGTCGGCGGCCGGGTCTGCGAGGTGAAGGTGGCTCCGGAACGGCACGACGAGGCCGCGGAGGCACTGCGGAGGGCCCTGGGGGAGGTGTCGGGGAGGAACGGCACCCTGGTGGTACCCGCGCCCCGCACCTCGGTGATGGCGCAGGTGCTCGGCCTCCTGGAGCACGAGGGCGTGGACCCGGAGAACGTCACTCTCCGCAAGCCGAGTCTGAACGAGGTGTTCTTCGCCCTCACCGATCCCGAGGCCGCCCCCGGCCCTCCGGAGGAAAGCCGTACATGACGACGACGACGGAACGCCCCCGTGCCGGGGCGTCGACCGAACGCGGCGCCGGCAACCTCGCCGCACAGGGCCTGGTACTGGCGGCACGGAACCTGCGGCGCGGCGCGAACGCGCAGTCGGTGGTGGTCTACGCGGTCTTCCCGCTGGTCTTCGTCTTCGGTTTCCTGATGCTCTTCGGCAGGATCTTCGAGGAGCGGGGGCTGGACTACGCCCAGTTCCTCACCCCCGCGATCGTCGTCCAGTGGATGTTCACCGTGGCCAACACCTCGGGGGTGGCCACCGCCTCCGACCGGGACTCGGGGATGCTGTCCCGGTGCCGGTGGATGCCCGTCAACCGGGGCGCGTTCGTCGCGGGACGGCTGGTCTCGGACGTCGTCTGGGTTCTGGTGGCCGTCGTGGTCATCGGCGCGGCGGGCCATCTGGCGGGCTTCCGCTTCCAGGGCCCGGTCCTCGCGGTCGCCGGCTTCGTCGCACTGGCCGTCGCGTTCGCCCTGACCCTGACGGCGGCCACCACGGCCGTCGGCCTGGTGTCGGCGGGCCCCGAGGCGGCGTCGGCGACGCTGAACCTGCCGTATCTGGTCCTGATCCTGCTGTCGACGGCCTTCGTGCCCGCCTCGGCCTTCCCGGACTGGCTGGAGCCCGTCGTCGAGGCGTCACCGGTCTCCTCGGTCATCGACGCCCTTCGCTCACTGGCGTCCGCGTCGCCGTCGGCCGGGGAGGTGTGGCCGGCCCTGGCCTGGATCGCCGGTCTGCTGGCCGTCGGCGTGTGGGCGTCCACCAAGGCGTTCGGGAGGGCGCGATGACGGTCGTGTTCGAAGCGTCGGTGCTCGCCGGGCGCAACATCAGGCGGTTCCTGCGCAGCCCGCAACTGCTGGGCGATGCGCTGGCGTTCCCCCTGATCCTGCTGGTGGCGCTGTACGTGATGTTCCAGGAGGTGGTCGGCGGCGCCGGGGACGAGCCCTACATCGCCCGGCTGACCCCGGGGATCGCCCTGTTCAGCGTGGCGTACAGCTGCACCGGGACGGCGGTCGGGTTCCACGGCGACCTGCGCGGCGGCTTCCAGGACCGGCTGCGCACCCTGCCCATCGGACGCTCCGCGGGGCTGCTGGGCCGCATCACCGGCGATCTGGTCAAGTTCGTCCTGGTGACGGCGGTCACGGTACTGGTGGGCTTCCTGCTCGGTTTCCGCTTCGAACGCGGCGCGGTGGCCGCGGTGGGCTTCCTGCTCGTGGTGGTGGCGTTCGCCTCGATCTTCCTGTGGCTCGCGGTGGTGACCGCTCTGTCGGCCGGCAGTCAGGAGACGGCCTCGGGGCTGCTGAACGCCCCGGTCACGCTCCTGCTGCTGCTGTCGACGACGCTGGTGCCGGCCGAGGCGTTCCCCGGGTTCGTGCAGCCGGTGGTGCGCGCGAACCCGCTGTCGTGCGCCCACGGCGCGCTGATGGGACTGTCCTCGGGCGGCCCGGTGCTGGTGCCCGTGCTGCAGACGCTGGCCTGGGTCGTCGCGGCCACCGCCGTGCTGGCGCCGCTGGCGGTACGGCTCGGCAGGAGATGACGGTGCGGCCGCCCCCCGCCGCTCCCCCGGGCGCCGGCTCGCCGGGCCGGGAGGGAGCGGCGGACCCGCCGGACGTCAGACGGGGAGGAGTTCGAGCAGTTCGTACCGCAGCTCCCCGTCCGGGTAGACGCCGACGGCACGGCGGCGCGGCACCGGCGACCATCCGTGCTCCCGGGCCACCCGCTCCAGCAGCTCGTCGTCGCCGAGGTCGGTGAAGCCCAGCAGCACTCTTCCGCCGGGATTGAGGTGATCGCGGACCCCGTCGAAGAACTTCCGGTGCGTGGCGTAACCGGGATCGCAGAACGCCAGGTCGAGCATGGCGTCCCGGTCCGCCTCCGGCCCCTCCGGGGCCGCCGGATCCCCGAAGGAGGCCTCCACGAAATTGGAATTCCAGAAGACCACGTCATAGCGGTCGTTCTCGGTGAGCGGCTCGAACATGTCGCCGCACAGCACGGCGACCCGGTCGGAAACCCCGTGCCGTTCGGCGTTCTTACGGGTGTTCTCGGCGGATACCGGACCGATGTCGATCGCGGTCACACGGTCACACCCCCGATGGGCGGAGGTCACCGCTATATATCCGGTGCCGCTGCCGATCTCGCAGAAGGAACCGCCGACGGGATAGGGGACCCATTCCGCGTAGAGCAGGGCGGACGGTGTCAGATTCGGGGCGTACACGCCAGGAAGGAGATCCCATTCGTGGCCACCGAGACGGAATGTCCGGGGCTCGGTTATCTCCCGGTGGCGTTCCCTGAGGCGGAGCACTCGTTCACGATCACGCGTTTCCACAGTCTTCCTCCTCTTTCTTTTCCGAAGGAAGCATACGCAAGAAGGGATGTCACGTTGAGAGTGGAAAGGATCCGGGAGGGAAATCCCGTCCAGGAGGATACGGAAAAGCGGCGCGACCGGCTGATGAGGGAGGGCATGGGCGACGCGGACGCGGTGGGCGATCCGCTGGTCCGGTTCCGCGACTGGCACCGGGAGTGGGCCCGGACACGTCCCTACGACGCGGCCGCCGCGGTTCTGGCGACGGCGGACGCCGAGGGCAGGCCGACGGCGCGTTTCGTCGATCTCGCCCGCACCGACCACGGATTCGTCTTCTTCACCGGCCACCGCAGCCGCAAGGCCCTGGACCTGGCGGTGAACCCGTGGGCGCAACTGTGCTTCGGCTGGCTCGACCTGGGCCGCCAGGTCCGTGCGGCGGGACCGGTGGAGCGCCTTGACCCACTGGCCTGCGACGACCACTACACCCGGCTGCCGCGCCCCGTGCAGCTCCTGGCCTGGGCCACCGACCAGCAGGCCGTGGTGTCCGGCTCCGGGGCGGTGCGGGACGCCGTCGCGTCCGCCGCCGAGCGGTTCGCGGGTCAGGAGGTGCCGCGGCCCGAGGAGTGGGGTGGTTTCCGTCTGGTCCCCGAAAGCGTCGAGTTCTGGCAGGACCGCGCGGACCACGTACCCGACCGACTGCGCTGTCAGCTCACCGACAGCGGCTGGTCGCGGCAGTGGATAGCGCCGTGACCCCCACGGCACCGGCCGGGTCCAGGCGGGCACGGCAGCAGCCGCCGTGGCCCGATGGAGACGAACTCGCTGAGGTGGAAGCCGAGTTGGCCGCCCGCCCCGGTCTGGTCACCGAGGGCGAGTGCACGGCGCTGCGGGACGCTCTGGCGCGTGCCTCGCGCGGTGAGGCGCTGGTGCTGCAGGCGGGTGACTGCGCCGAGCGGTTCGCGGACGCGGCGCCGGCCGCCGTCGACCGGCGCGCGGAGTACCTCTACTCACTGGCCGACGCGATGAGCACGGCGTCCGGGCTGCCGGTGGTGCCGCTGGGCCGGATGGCGGGCCAGTACGCCAAGCCCCGCTCCGCCGAGTCCGAGACCCGCGCGGACGGCGTACGGCTGCCCGTCTACCGGGGCGACGCCGTGAACGGGCCCGAGGCCGAGCCGTCGGCCCGCTCCTGCGATCCGCGGCGGCTGCTCGCCGCGTACGACCATGCCGCCGCCGTCCTCGGCCGGGTGCGCGCCACCTGGCCCGGCCGGCCGGCGGGCAGGCGGCTGTACGTCTCGCACGAAGGGCTGCTGTGCGCCTACGAGTCCCCGCTGGTGCGCCGAGGAGCCGACGGGAGCCACGCCTCCTCGGCGCACTCGGTGTGGATCGGTGACCGGACCCGGGCCCTGGACGGCTGGCACGTGGGGTGGGCGGCGGGACTGGGCAATCCCGTCGGCGTCAAGCTCGGGCCCTCGATCACCCCGGCCGAGGCCGTACGGCTCAGCCACGTCCTCAACCCGGCGGGCGTGGAGGGGAGACTGCTGTTCATCGTCCGCCTGGGCGCCGGTCCCGCGCGCAGGCTGCTGCCCGGCCTGGTCGCCGAGGTGGCCCGCCGGGGCGCACCGGTGGTGTGGCTGTGCGATCCCCTGCACGGCAACACCTGGCGGCTGCGCTCCGGGCGGAAGACCCGGCCCGTGGAGGCGGTGCGGGACGAGGTCTCGGTGTTCGCCCGGATCGTGCGCGCCCACCGGCAGTGGCCCGCCGGACTGCATCTGGAGACGACCCCCGAGGACGTCACCGAGTGCGTCTCCGCACCGGACCGCACGCCCGTCCCGGCCTTGCGTGTCGACTTCCCCCGCTACACCAGCGCTTGCGACCCTCGGCTCAATCCCGGACAGACCGCCGGTGTCCTGGCCCGGTTCGCCGAATCGCTGTGAAGCACCCGCCCGAGGAGACGATGTGAAGTTCCAGGGTTTCCCCGACCGCGCGTTCGAGTTCTACGCCGGTCTGGAGAAGGACAACTCGAAGGAGTACTGGCACAGCCTCAAGGACGTCTACGACACGTGTGTGCGCACGCCCGTGGAGGCCCTGGCCGAGGCACTCGAGGAGCGGTACGGCCCCGTGAAGGTGTGGCGGCCCCAGCGCGACGTCCGCTTCTCGAACGACAAGTCACCGTACAAGACCTACCAGGGGATCACCGCCGGCTCGGCGGACAGCGTCGGGTACTACGCACAGTTGTCCGCGGAGGGGCTGCGGCTGGGCGCCGGGTTCCACGGCGGCACCGAGCAGCTCGGCCGCTACCGGGACGCGGTGGACGACGAACGGCACGGCCCGGAGCTGGAGCGGATCGTGCGGAAGCTGGAGCGGAACGGCTGGGGCCTGGTGGGGGAACGGCTCAGGACGAGGCCCCGCGGTTTCCCCGCCGACCACCCCCGGCTGGAGCTGCTGCGGTACCGCTCGCTCGGCGCGGAGCGGCTGCATCCGCCGGCCGAACTGCACGGCCCGGAGGCGCTGGACCTGGTGAGGAAGGGCTGGTCCGGGCTCAAACCGCTGACCGACTGGCTGGAGGCCCGGGTGTCCGAGGAAGGGAGGCCGTGATGCTGCAGGGGTGTGTGCCCTGGCCCGACGAGTTCGCGCACCGGTACCGGGAGGCGGGCCACTGGCGCGGTGAGTTGCTGGGGGACCTGGTGCGCCCGTGGGCACGGCGCGATCCGGCGCGCATCGCGCTGGTCGGCGGCGGGGCACGGTGGTCCTACGCCGAACTGGACCGGCGCGCGGACCGGCTGGCCGCCGGGCTGGCCGCCCGGGGGATGGCCCCGCGGGAGCGGGTGGTGGTGCAGCTTCCCAACGTGCCGGAGCTCGTGGTGCTGTGCCTGGCTCTCTTCCGGCTCGGCGCACTGCCGGTGTTCGCGCTGCCCGCGCACCGCGAGAGCGAACTGCGCCATCTGCTGGAGGCGTCCGCCGCCTCCTGGCTGGTGGTTCCGGACCGCTACCTCGGCGAGGACCACCGGGCCCTGGCGCGGCGGGTCGGAGGGGTCGGACGCGGTCGGGTGCTGGTGGCCGGGGACGCCGAGGAGTTCACGGCCCTGGGGGACGCCGACGCGGATCCGGTTCCCCTGCCTCCCCCGGACCCCGGCGACGTGGCGCTGTTCCTGCTGTCGGGAGGGACCACCGGGCTGCCCAAACTCATTCCGCGCACGCACCAGGACTACGTCTACAACCTGCGCGTCACCGCGGAGAACGCCCGGCTCGGCCCCGGCGACGCATACCTGGCGGTGCTGCCCGTGGCGCACAACTACGCCCTGGGCTGCCCCGGCGCGCTGGGCACCCTGCACGTGGGCGGCAAGGTGGTCCTCGCTCCCACACCGAGCATCGACGACACCTTCCCGCTCATCGAGCGCGAACGGGTCACCGTCACCGGCCTCGTGCCCCCGCTGGCCCTGCTGTGGAAGGACGCCGCCGCGGCCCTGCCCGCCGACCTGTCCAGCCTGCGCCTGGTCCAGGTCGGCGGCGCGAAGTTCGGTGCCGAGGCGGCACGGACGTTCGGGCCGGCGCTGGGGTGCTCGCTGCAGCAGTCCTTCGGCATGGCCGAGGGGCTGCTGTGCCAGTCCGCCCCGGACGATCCGCCGGAGGTCGTGGCGACGACGCAGGGCAGACCGCTCTCCCCCGCCGACGAGATACGCGTCGTGGACTCCCGGGGGGCGGACGTCGCGCCCGGTGAGCCGGGCGAGCTGCTGACCCGCGGCCCCTACACCATCCGCGGCTACTACCGGGCCGAGGAGCACAACGCGGTCGCCTTCACCCCGGACGGCTACTTCCGGACCGGCGACCTCGTCCGGCTCCTGCCCGGGGGGCATCTGGTGGTCGAGGGACGGATCAAGGACCAGATCAACCGGGGCGGCGACAAGATAGCCGCGGAGGAACTGGAGAACCATCTGCTCGGCCACCCGCGGATCCACGACTGCGCGGTGGTGGCGACGCCGGACGCGCTGCTCGGGGAGCGGGTGTGCGTCTTCGTCGTGCCGCGCGGGGAGCACGCCCCCGACCGTGCGGAGGTGACGCGGTTCCTGCGGGAGCGGGGTGTGGCCGCCTTCAAGTTGCCGGACCGGGTGGAGCGGATCGGCTCCCTGCCCCGTACCGCCGTCGGCAAGGTGGACAAGAACAGGCTGCGGTCGGCGGCGCGGCGGACGTCCGGAGCGGGAGGCGCCGCGTGATCGTGGTGGGTGCGGGTCCGGTCGGGCTGACGGCGGCGCTCGCGCTGCGGGCCCGCGGCCGGGAGGTGACGCTGCTGGAGGCCGAGCCCGAGGGCAGGCGGCGGCCGGGCAGCAGGGCGCTGTTCGTGCACGGCGGGACACTGCGCCTGCTGGAGCGCGTCGCGCCGGGCCTGGGAGCCCGTATCGCCGCGTACGGCGTGGTGTGGCCGGAGCGCAGGACTCTCTACCGCGGCCGGGAGGTCTACGCCCGTGCCTATCCACCGGGTCCGGCGGGCGGGGGACTCCCGCCGTTCACCAGCCTGCGCCAGGTGGACACCGAGCGGTTCCTGCTGGAGGCCTGCGCGGCGGCCGGGGTGCGCATCGTGTGGGACGCGCCCGTCCGCGATGTCCGTTCCGCGTCCGACGGTGTGACCGTCTCGGCGGGGGACGGGAGGTCCTGGCGGGCCCCGTACGTGATCGCGGCCGACGGGGCGCGGTCGGCGGTGCGCAGGTCCCTGGGCATCGCCATGGAGGGGCCGAGGCCGCCGGGATTCCACGTCGTGGTGGATCTCGCGGACGGCGGCCGGGCCCCGTTGCCGTCGGCCAGGATCTTCCACTACGAGCACCCCGGGGCGGCGGGGCGCAGCGTGATGCTGGTGCCGTTCGCCGGCGGTCTCCAGGTGGACCTGCAGTGCCGTGAGTCCGACGACCCCGGCTTCTTCGCCACGCCCGAGGGGGCGCGGGAGTGGCTGCCGCACGTGCTGCCCGCGCCGTGCTCCGAGCATCTGCTGTGGGTGGCGCGCTACCGGTTCCGCCTGGTGGTGGCCGACGCCTTCACCGACGTGCGGCGGCGGGTGCTCCTGGCCGGAGAAGCCGCGCATCTGTTCCCGCCCTTCGGCGCCCGCGGCATGAACAGCGGCATGGCCGACGCCGTGGCGGCGGCCGACGCCGTGGCCGACGCGGAGACCTCACGCGACCGGGACCCGGTACACCGGTTCGCCGAGGAGCGGCGGGCCGCCGCGCTCCACAACCGGGCCGCCGCGGGCGAGGCACTGCGGCACCTGCGTCCGGGAGGGGCACGGCGGCTGCGCCAGCGGGTGTCCGCCGCGCTGGCGCCCCGGGTGCCCTCCCTCGGACGGTGGCTGGAGACGGCTCCCTACGGGCCGAGGTCCGGGCCGACGGCGGGAAGCAGGTACTGAACCCCGCCGGCCCGCTCCGGCGCGGTGGCCCCGGGATCACGGCACGAGCCGCGCCGCCCATGCCAGGCCGCCGAGCAGATGGCGCCGGAAGGCGGGGTCGGCGTATGCCTCGGGGCTGTGGCCCAGGGCGGTGTAGAAGGAGCGGCCCCCGGTGTTCTCGTGACACCACGCCAGCGGATGGTCCTCCCCCATCCCGCCGCCGTCGTAGGTGGACTCGTCGGCGGAGAGCAGCACCCGGACCCGGCCGCGCGGACTGGCGCGGAAGTCGTACCACTCGTCGGTGAACGGCCAGGCGGCGTCCAGGTGCGCGGTGGCGGGGTGGTCTCGGTCCTCCACGACCGCCACCCCCGGCTGGAGTTCGGGATGCCGCTCGAAGCGGGCGCCGAGCAGTTCGCCGTACCAGGGCCAGTCGGGCTCGGTGGTGGCCGCGGCGTGCACGCCGGCGAAGGCCCCGCCCGCGGCGGCGTACTCCCGCAGCGCCTCACGGCTCGCGGGGGTCAGCACCTCGCCGCTGGTGGAGAGGAAGACCACGGCGCGGCAGCCGTCCAGGGCGGCGGCGAGGACACCGGGGTCCTCGGTGGCCTCGACGGTCAGGCCCAGGTCGCCGCCGAGATCGCGGAAGGCCTCGATCCCGTGCGGGATGGAGTCGTGCCGGTAGCCGGTGGTCCGGGTGAAGACGAGGATCCGTTCAACGCTCATGACTCCATGGTCCCCCGGCCAGGCACCGCCGCGGACTACTCTGTTCGGTATGCCAGCACGCATCAAGGACCTGGTCGTGGACGCCGCCGACCACCAGGCGCTCGCCGACTGGTGGTGCGCCGCGCTGGGGTACGAACGCCGCAAGCCGCTGGGGCATCCTCCCCCGCCGGCGGAGTGGGCGGTGGCCATCCACCATCCGCAGGACGCCGGTCCGGTGATCTGGTTCAACCCGGTGCCCGATCCCAAGGCCGGCCGGAACCGGGTGCGCTTCGACGTGTGGGGCGACACCGGCGAACTCCTCGCGCTGGGCGCCACCATGGTGCGGCGGCAGACCGAGGACAGCGGATGGGACGTCCTGGCCGATCCGGAGGGCAACGAGTTCGGCGTGTTCTCCCCGCGCGCCTCGGGACTCCACCTCTCGGGCGGAGGGACCACGCTGTGACGGGCGCCGCCGGCCCCGCACCCGGTGCGCCCGGCCCCGCCCGGAGGCTCATCGACACGGTGGCGTGGGTGCATCTGCGCGACGGCACCGTCCTGGGCGCCCGTACCCGCGGCAAGGACCTCTTCTACATCCCGGGCGGCAAGCGCCACGCAGGGGAGAGCGACGAGCAGACCCTGCTGCGGGAGGTCGAGGAGGAGCTGACCGTGGCGATCGTGCCGGGCACGGCCGTCCACATGGGCACGTACGAGGCCCCGGTGGACGCGGACACCCCTCAGGTGGTGGTGCGGATGGCGTGCTACACCGGCGACTACCGCGGCACGCTCGCCGCCGCCGGCGAGATCGAGGAGATCCGCCGGCTGACCTACGCCGACCGCGGTCTGGTGCCGCCGGTGGACCGGTTGGTCTTCGACGAACTGCACGCGGAAGGAAGGCTGTCGTGACCGCTCCGGCCGTGGAACTGCGCGAGACCGTACCCGGCGACCTGCCCTCCCTCTTCCGTATCCAGCTCGACCCGGAGGCCAACCGGATGGCGGCCTTCACCGTCGCCGACCCCTCGGACCGCGCCGCCTTCGACGCCCGCTGGGAGCGGTTCCTCGACGACCCCGCGATCGTGAACCGGACGGTGCTCCTCGGCGGCGAGGTCGTCGGCAGCGCCGCGGTCTACCCCTCCCACGACAAGCCGGGCGCGCGCGAGGTCACGTACTGGATCGCCCGCGAGCACTGGGGCCGGGGTGTCGCCGGGCACGCACTGGCCGCTCTCCTGGCCGAACACCCGCACCGGCCGCTGTACGCCCGCGCGGCCAAGGACAACCACGGCTCGCTGCGGGTCCTGGAGAAGTGCGGCTTCGTGCGCTGCGGCGAGGACGCCGGGTACGCGGCGGCGCGCGGGGAGACGGTGGAGGAGTACGTGCTGATGCTGCGCTGACGCCGGCTCAGGCGGGGGCGGCCTCGACCGCTCCCGGCCCCGAGCCGGCGGGACCCGCGGGACCGGCCCGCTCGGGACCGGCCTGCCCGGCACCGGCCGACTCGGGGAGGACCGCGTCGCGCCGCAGCAGGGCCGCGTAGCGCCCGTCGCGCGCGACGAGCTCGTCGTGGGTGCCGCGCTCGGCGATCCGGCCGCCTTCCAGGACGACGATCTGGTCGGCGTCGCGGATGGTCGACAGGCGGTGGGCGATGGTCAGCGTGGTGCGGCCCGTGGCCAGTGTGTCGACGGCCCGCTGGACCGCCTGCTCGGTGCGGGTGTCCAGGGCGCTGGTGGCCTCGTCGAGAATGAGGACGGGCGGGTCGCGCAGGATGGTGCGGGCGAGCGCCAGGCGCTGCTTCTCCCCTCCGGAGAAGCGGTACCCGCGCTCGCCGACGAGGGTGTCGTAGCCCTCGGGCAGCGAGGCGATGTGGTCGTGGATCTGGGCGGCGCGGGCCGCCGCCTCGATCTCGGCGTCGGTGGCGCCGGGGCGGGCGAAGCGGAGGTTGTCAGCGACGGAGGCGTGGAAGAGGTACGTCTCCTGCGACACCACGCCGACCGTCCGGGCCAGGGTGTCGAAGTCCAGTTCCCGCACGTCGATCCCGTCGATGGTGACCCGGCCGCCGGTGACGTCGTACAGCCTGGGCACCAGATAGCTCAGCGTGCTCTTGCCGGAGCCGGTGGCGCCGACGACGGCGAGGCTGCTGCCCGCCGGGACGGTCAGGTCGATGCCGCTGAGCGTGGGGGTGGCCGAGCCCGGGTCGTAGGAGAAGCTGACGTCCTCGAAGCGGACCTCGCCGCGCGCCCGCTCCAGCCTCACGGGCCGGGCGGGCTCGGTGATGTCCACCGGCAGGTCCAGGTACTCGAAGATGCGCTGGAAGAGGGCGAGCGAGGTCTGCACCTGCACACCCGTGCTCAGCAGTGAGACGGTCGGGCGCAGCAGGCCCTGCTGGAGGGTGACGAAGGCGACCAGGGTGCCGATGGAGAAGGCCGGGCCGCCGAGGTGGAGGAGCAGACCGGCCGCCCAGTACAGCAGTGCCGGGATGGCCGCCATGATGATGCCGATGACCGACATGCGCCAGCGTCCGGCCATGTTGGAGCGGATCTCCAGGTCCGCCAGCCGCTCCGACTCCTCGGAGAAGGAGCGGGTGAGGGAGTCGGCGCGGCCCATGGTGCGGCCCAGCAGGATGCCGCTGACCGACAGCGACTCCGTCACCATCGCCGACATCGCCGCCATCTGCTTCTGCCGCCGGGTGGCGATCTTCTTTCGTTCCCGCCCCACCCGGCGGCTTATCCAGACGAACAGCGGCATCAGCAGCAGGGAGACCAGCGTCAGCCGCCAGTCCAGCACCAGCATGGCCACGATCGTCGCCACCACGCTGGTGAGGTTGGAGACCAGGGAGGTCGCGGTGGAGGTGACCGTGGCCTGCATCCCGCCGATGTCGTTGGCGATGCGGGACTGGACCTCGCCGGTGCGGGTGCGGGTGAAGAACGCCAGGGGCATCCGCTGGAGCTTGGCGTAGACCCCGGTGCGCAGGTCGTGCATGACGTGCTGGCCGACGGTGGTGCTGATCAGCGTCTGAAGGACGTTGAAGACGCTGGTCAGCACCGCCGTGGCGATCATGCCGAGGGCGAGCAGGGAGAGCAGGCCGGTGCGCTGCTCGGGGATGGCCACGTCGAGGATCTCGCGCAGCAGGAACGGCGAGGCGACCGACACCAGCGAGGAGGCTCCGACCAGCAGTCCCACCACGGCCAGCCGCCCGCGGTAGGGGCGGAAGAGGCGCAGGATGCGGCGGAGCTGGGCGGGCGGCTGCGGCTCGTCCTTCCGCCTCCGTGGTGGGGTCCAGTCGGGTTCGTCGCGGTGCAATGCGCTCCTTCGGGGGTCGGCGGCCGGCACTCGGCGGGGGCCGGCCCTCGGGCGAGCCGGCCCGGCTCACCAGCCTACGGTCGCCCGCCCGCCGGTCGCCCGCCCGCGCGGCCGTGCCCGGGTGCCGCCGCGCCCGGGCGGGTGGCCGGGAGGCCACCGGGCGGCAGGTGACAGAGCTGCGGACGGGCGGACGGACGGACGGTGGGGGGCGGGCGGGCGGGCCGCCGGTCAGGAAGCGAGGCTCTGCCTGTCGCCCATCACGATGACCGGGTGCTGTGCCGGGTCCAGGGTGCGCAGCAGGTACTCCATCGCGGCCCTGGAGAGGCTGACGCAGCCGGAGGTCCCGCTGCCGTGGTCCATGTGCAGCCAGATGCCGCCGCCCTTCTCCCGGCCCAGAGGACGGGTCGGGTCGCCGGGCGAGGTGCCCCTGAGGCGGTTGTAGTCGATGGCGATGACGTAGTCGAAGTCGTGCCGGTACCTCTCGGGCCAGTGGCGCGGCGCGGCGAAGGCGGCGGAGCGGGTGTACGGCAGCTTCGTCCCGGGATCGGGGAGGACGCCGCCGGCGTCGGAGAGGGTGAAGACGCCGACCGGGCTGCGCTTGTCGTTCTCGCGGTGGTCCGGCGTCCAGCCCCGCTTGCCGTTGTGGGCGGGCCAGCGGCGCTCGCGCGTCCAGGTCTCGCCGCGCCGGGTGTAGAGGGCGACCGTGGCGTCCTCGGAGTCCTTGCCCGCACCGCGGACGGCGACGACCTGCCGGGCCGATTCGGGGATCTCGGAGTGGAGGCGCTCACCGACGCCGGGGATGCGGCGGGCCCCGGCTCCGGACGGTGAGGGCGGCTGCGACGCCTCCTGCCGGGGCCGGAGGGAGGAACCGGCACCGGCCGCGCCCCCGCCCGAGCAGCCCGCGAGCAGCAGGAGCGCCGTCGCGGCCGCGCAGATCTCCGACGCCCCGCGCCGGGCGCCGGGTCCGAACCGTGTACCGGGCGTGCTCATGCCGTACATCGTCCCATCCCTGCTGCGGAAAACCCTTTGCCCTTCCGCCGGATATGGCGGAAGGCTTGCACGGTCGTTTCCGCTTCTCCGCCATCGAGACCGTTTCCGGGGCGTCATGCGCATTCGCGATCTTCCGTATCCCGATCCCGGCGACCCCGACGTACGGTCCGGGTTCCGCCTCATGCTCTGGCTGTGGCGCTCGCAGCTGGGCGGCCAGCTGAAGGCGCTGGCCTGGGGGACGCTCCACATGGCGGCGGTCGCCTCCTTCCCCCTGGCCGTGGGCATGGCCGTACAGGCGGCGACCGAGCGCTCCGGAGACCGGCTGGTCCTCGCGGGCGCCCTGACGGTGGCGCTGGGCCTGGCCGTCACCGTCGGCGACACCATGCTGCACCGCGCGGCCGTCACCAACTGGATCACCGCCGCGGCCCGGGTGCAGCAGTTGCTGGCCCGGCGGACCGCCGAGCTGGGGGCCGCGCTGACCCGGCGGGTGGCGGCCGGTGAGGTGGTGGCCGTCTCCACGGGGGACATCGAGAAGATCGGCTGGTTCGTCGAGGCCGTCTCACGCTTCGGCGCCGCTTCGCTGACGACGGCCGGGGTGTGTGCGGCCCTGGTGGTGTACGAACCGCTGCTGGGTGTCGTGGTGACGCTGGGCGTGCTGGTGCTGGTCTCGGCCGTACTGCCGCTGCTGCCGCCGGCGACCCGCCGGGCGGACGCGCAGCGCGCGAAGGCGGGACGGGCCACCGAGCTGGCCGCCGACACCGTGGCCGGGCTGCGGGTGCTGCGCGGCATCGGGGGCGAGGAGCTGTTCCTCGACCGGTACCGCAGGGCCTCGCAGGATGTGCGGCGGGCGGCGGTGCGGACCGCGCGGATGTGGTCGCTGATCGACGCCGTGCAGGTGGTGCTGCCGGGGCTGCTGCTGATCACGGTGGTCTGGCTGGGCACGCGGCTGGCCCTGGACGGCAGGGTCGCCGTGGGCGAGCTGGTGACGGTGTACGGCGCGGTGACCTTCCTGCTCTTCCCGTTGCGGCTCTTCCAGGAGATCGCCATGGCCTACTCCTTCTCCCGGCCCTCGGCCCAGCGGGCCGCCCGGGTCCTGGCTCTGCGCCGCCTGACGCGGGCGGCCGCCGCGCGGGCGGACGGTGGTGCGCGGCTGCCGCACGGCGACCTGTACGACCCGGTGAGCGGGCTGCTCGCACCGGCCGGGGGTCTGACGGCGGTGGTGTGCGGCGACCCCGACGCGGCCGGGCGGCTCGCCGAGCGGCTGGGCGGGCACGGCAGCGGATCCGGAGCGGACGGGCCGCCGGTGCTGCTGGGCGGGGTCGCCCTGGACGACGTGCCGCTGGAGGCGGCCCGTACCGCCGTGCTCGTCCAGGACAAGGACCCGGTGCTGCTGTCGGGCACCCTGGAGGAGCTGCTCGACGTACCGTCGTCCGGTGCGGTCGCGCCCGGGCGTGCGCTGGAGGCGGCCCAGTGCGGCGATGTGCTCGCCGCGCTGGCACGCGCCGGGGGCGCCCCGGACGGCGACCCCATGCGGGCCCGGATCACCGAGCGCGGCAGATCGCTGTCGGGCGGCCAGCGCCAGCGGCTGGCGCTGGCCCGGTCGCTGGTCGCCGACCCGCAGGTGCTGGTGCTGGACGAACCGACCAGCGCCGTCGACTCGCACACCGAGGCACGTGTGGCCGACGCCCTGCGCCGGCTGCGCGCCGGCCGCACCACGGTGGTGTTCTCCTCCAGCCCGCTGCTGCTGGACCGGGCCGACCGTGTGGTGTTCGTCTCCGGCGGCGAGGTGACCGCCGCCGGCACGCACCGGGAGCTGCTGGCGGACGAGCCGGGGTACCGCGCGGTGGTCGTCCGCGAGACCGGCGGCGATGACGACCACGGCACCGAAGGCACCGCAGGTGTCGGCGGGGCCAGGGCCGGTACGGCCGGGGCCCGGGAGCCGCGGCGGCACGAGCAGATGGAGGAGAACGCATGATCGGCGTCGCACCGCCCGCCCACGATCCCGCCGCGTCCGAGTCGGCCGCGACCCTGCCGGTCGGTGCGCCGGGGACCGTGCGCGCCTACGTCGGCGAGCTGGTCCGGCGCCACCGCGGGCCGTTCGCCGTACTGGTGTCGGTGAACGCCGTCGCGGTGCTGGCCTCCATGGTCGGCCCCTATCTGCTGGGGCGTGTGGTGGAGGACCTCGCGGCGGGGGCCCGTGATCCGCACCTGGAGCGCACCGTCGTCCTGTTCGCCGTCGCGCTGGCCGTCCAGACGGTCTTCGTCCAGCAGGTGCGGCTGCGCGGGGCGGTGCTGGGCGAGCGGATGCTGGCCGATCTCCGCGAGGACTTCCTGGTCCGCTCGGTGCGGTTGCCGCCGGGGGTGCTGGAGCGGGCCGGTACGGGGGATCTGCTGTCCAGGATCACCACCGACATCGACCGGTTGGCGGGCGCCATGCGCGAGGCGGTGCCCCAGCTGTCGATCGGCGTCGTCTGGGCGGCGCTGCTGCTGGGCGCGCTCACGGCCACCGCGCCGCCGCTGGCGCTGTCCGTCGTGATCGCCCTGCCGGTGCTGCTGGTGGGCTGCCGCTGGTACTACCGGCGGGCGCCCGGCGCCTACCGTTCCGAGGCGGCCGGCTACGCGGCCGTGGCCGCCGCTCTGGCCGAGACCGTGGACGCCGGGCGGACGGTGGAGGCCCACCGGCTGGGCCCGCGCCGGGTCGCCCTCTCCGAGCACCGCATCGGCCGGTGGACGGCCTGGGAGCGGTACACGCTGTGGCTGCGCACCGTCCTCTTCCCCGTCGTCAACGGCACCCATGTGCTGATCCTCGGCTCGGTGCTGATGCTCGGCGGGTTCTTCGTGCTGCGGGGCTGGATCTCGGTCGGCGAGCTGACGACGGGCGCGCTGCTGGCGCAGATGCTGGTGGAGCCGATCGGCCTGATCCTGCGCTGGTACGACGAACTCCAGACCGCCCAGGTGTCCCTGGCCCGGCTGGTCGGGGTCCGGGAGATCGAGCAGGAGTCCGGCGACGGCGCGCTGCTCCCGGACGGCCGCGAGGTGCGGGCCGAGGAGGTGCGGTTCGGCTACGGCACGGGCGGCGACGTGCTGCACGGGGTGTCGCTGGACGTCACGCCCGGCACGCGGGTCGCGCTGGTGGGGCCGTCGGGGGCGGGCAAGTCCACGCTGGGCCGGCTGCTGGCGGGGATCTATCCGCCACGGGCGGGCGAGGTCACGCTCGGCGGTGCCGGGCTGGCCCGGATGCCCGCGGAACGGGTACGCGAGCACGTGGCGCTGGTCAACCAGGAGCACCACGTCTTCGTCGGCTCGCTGCGCGACAACCTGCTGCTGGCGAACGCGGACGCCGGTGACGCCGAGTTGTGGGCCGCCCTCGCCGCGGTGGACGCCGACGGCTGGGCCCGGGAGCTGGCCGACGGTCTGGACAGCGAGGTCGGCTCGGGCGGGGAGGCGATCACCCCGGCCCAGGCCCAGCAGATCGCGCTGGCCCGGCTGGTGCTGGCCGATCCGCACACCCTGGTCCTGGACGAGGCGACGTCCCTGCTGGACCCGCGCGCCGCCCGGCATCTGGAGCGCTCTCTGGCGCGGGTGCTGGAGGGGCGCACCGTGGTGGCGATCGCGCACCGGCTGCACACCGCGCACGACGCGGACGTGATCGCGGTCGTGGAGGACGGCCGGATCAGCGAGCTGGGAAGCCACGGTGAGCTGGTCGCCGCCGACGGCGCCTACGCCGCGCTGTGGCGGTCCTGGCACGGCTGATCCGGCCCCGGTCCGGCTCCGTCCCGGAGTGCTCGGGGACGGAGCCGGACCGGACGGGACGCCCGGCCGGGGGCGGCTCGGCCGAGGAGGGCTCAGCCGAGGAAACCCACGGCCCACAGCCCGCTCAGCCCGCCGACCAGCATGAAGCCGGGCATCAGGACCTGCACCTCGACCCAGCTGCCCGCCCTGAACCGCATGGGCTTGGGCGTGCCCAGCGGATACCAGCGCCTGCTTCCCACGGGGATCGGCCACAGGACCGGGCAGCCGGAGACGGTGATGGCGTCGCCGAGGTCGTGGACCAGGGCGCCCAGCACGATCGGCAGCCCCAGCCACAGGTACTCCTGGCCGGGTGCGGTGAACAGCCAGTCCGCCCCGTTTCCGGGCTTGTTCAGGATGTCCGCCAGGATCCAGGCGCTGGTGGCCCCCAGCAGCCACACCAGGACGTCGCTGGAGACCCGCGCCGCCCGCCACAGCAGGCCCTCGACGGCCAGCACCATGTGGACGAAGAGGATGCCCAGCACCGCCCAGCGTCCGCCGAGCATCGCGAAGGCCGCGAAACCGGCGCCCATCGCCACCGCCCACAGCCAGGTGTGGGTGAGGGTGCGGTGGCCTCCGGCGCGGCGCGGGTCGCCGGACATGCGGGTGGCCTTGTAGACCGCGCACGAGAGCTTCTCGATCACCATGCACAGCCATCTGGAGAGCGGACCGAAGGCACGGGAGATGGTCGCCGACTTGTGGTCCAGGTCGGGTGCGAGGGCCGCGCCCGCGCAGATCAGGGCGCCGACCACCAGGACCGGCCACGGCATCGGCCGGTCCAGGGCGTCCGCCACCGCTCCCACCCCCAGCCACGCCGCCGCTCCCGACAGTGAATGCGCCGGTCCCATCATGTGCGTCCCCACCCCATCGCGCTCGCTCCGCCGTTGTGCCGGTGGCACAGCGTAGTGCCGATGATCTTCGTGCGGTCGGCCGGTTCCCACCGGGGACGCCGCGGCAGGCAGTATGGAGGGCGTGACCCTTATCGATCAGATGCCGAGCACCGCAGATCCCGACACCCTCTACGAAGCCTTCTCCGGCTGGGCCGAAGGGCGGGGCATCACGCTCTACCCCGCCCAGGAGGAGGCGCTGATCGAAGTGGTCTCCGGAGCGAACGTCATCCTGTCCACGCCGACCGGGTCCGGCAAGAGCCTGGTCGCGGCCGGGGCCCACTTCGCCGCGCTCGCCCAGGACAAGGTCACCTTCTACACCGCCCCCATCAAGGCCCTGGTGTCGGAGAAGTTCTTCGACCTGTGCAAGATCTTCGGCACCGAGAACGTCGGCATGCTCACCGGCGACGCCTCGGTCAACGCCGACGCACCCGTCATCTGCTGCACCGCCGAGGTGCTCGCCTCCATCGCGCTGCGCGACGGCGCGGACGCCGACATCGGCCAGGTCGTGATGGACGAGTTCCACTTCTACGCCGAACCGGACCGCGGCTGGGCCTGGCAGATCCCGCTGCTGGAGCTGCCCCAGGCGCAGTTCGTCCTGATGTCGGCGACGCTCGGCGACGTGAGCCGGTTCGAGAAGGACCTGACGCGGCGCACCGGGCGTCCGACCGCCGTGGTGCGCTCCGCCACCCGGCCGGTGCCGCTGAGCTACGAGTACCGAACGACAAGCCTGACCGAGACGCTGACCGAACTGCTCGAGACCCACCAGGCGCCGGTGTACATCGTGCACTTCACCCAGGCCCAGGCGGTGGAGCGCGCTCAGGCGCTGATGAGCATCAACATGTGCTCGCGCGCCGAGAAGGACGAGATCGCCAAGCTGATCGGCAACTTCCGTTTCACCACCACGTTCGGGCGGAACCTCTCGCGCTACGTCCGGCACGGCATCGGGGTGCACCACGCCGGAATGCTGCCGAAGTACCGGCGGCTGGTGGAGAGGCTGGCCCAGGCGGGCCTGCTGAAGGTGATCTGCGGCACCGACACCCTCGGGGTGGGCGTCAACGTGCCCATCCGCACGGTGCTGTTCACCGCGCTGACCAAGTACGACGGCAACCGGGTGCGGGTGCTGCGGGCACGGGAGTTCCACCAGATCGCGGGCCGCGCCGGCCGGGCCGGCTTCGACACTGCGGGCCTGGTCGTGGCCCAGGCCCCCGAGCACGTCATCGAGAACGAGAAGGCCCTCGCCAAGGCGGGCGACGACCCGAAGAAGCGCCGCAAGGTGGTGAGGAAGAAGGCCCCGGAGGGTTTCGTCAACTGGAGCGAGCAGACCTTCGAGAAGCTGATCGCCTCCGAGCCGGAGCCCCTCACCTCCCGCTTCAAGGTGACCCACGCGATGCTGCTGTCCGTCATCGCCCGGCCCGGTGACGCCTTCGCCGCGATGCGCAAGCTGCTGGAGGACAACCACGAGGACCGGCGCAGCCAGCTGCGCCACATCCGGCGGGCGATCGCCATCTACCGCTCCCTGCTGGACGGCGGGGTCGTGGAGCAGCTGGACGTACCGGATGCCGAGGGGCGCCGCATCCGGCTGACCGTGGACCTCCAGCAGGACTTCGCACTCAACCAGCCGCTGTCGACCTTCGCGCTCGCCGCGTTCGAACTGCTGGACCCCGAGTCCCCCTCGTACGCGCTGGACATGGTCTCCGTGGTGGAGTCCACGCTGGACGACCCGCGGCAGATCCTGGCCGCCCAGCAGAACAAGGCCAGGGGCGAGGCCGTGGCGCAGATGAAGGCGGACGGCGTCGAGTACGAGGAGCGCATGGAGCGGCTGGCCGACATCGGCCACCCCAAGCCGCTGGAGGAACTGCTCTTCCACGCCTACGGCGTCTACCGCAAGAGCCATCCGTGGGTCGGCGACCACCCCCTCTCCCCCAAGTCCGTGATCCGCGACATGTACGAACGGGCCATGACCTTCGGGGAGTTCGTCTCCCACTACGAACTGGCCCGTACCGAGGGCATCGTGCTGCGCTACCTGGCCAGCGCCTACAAGGCGCTGGAGCACACCGTGCCGGACGACCGGAAGTCCGAGGACTTCCAGGACATCGTCGAGTGGCTGGGCGAGATGGTGCGCCAGGTCGACTCCAGTCTGCTGGACGAGTGGGAGCAGCTGGCCAACCCCGAGGACGAGACGGCCGAGGAGGCCCAGGACCGCGCCGACCAGGTCAAGCCCGTCACCGCCAACGCCCGTGCCTTCCGCGTGCTGGTGCGCAACGCGATGTTCCGGCGGGTGGAGCTGGCCGCCCTGGACAAGGTCGGGGAACTGGGCGACCTGGACGCCGAGGCCGGCTGGGACGCCGACGCCTGGGCCGATGCCATGGACGCGTACTGGGAGGAGTACGACGAGCTGGGCACCGGTCCCGACGCCCGCGGCCCGAAGCTGCTGCGGATCGAGGAGCGTCCCGAGGACGGTCTGTGGCGGGTGCGGCAGACGTTCGCCGACCCCGAGGGCGACCACGACTGGGGGATCACCGCCGAGGTCGACCTCACGGCCTCCGACGAGGAGGGCCGCGCCGTGATCAAGGTCATCGACGTGGGGCAGCTGTGACGGCGGCCGGGGAACGCGCGAGGAGGCGGTGCCGATGACCGGAGCGAGCGGGCCGGCCGATTCCGGCGGACCGGCCGAGCGTCTGGTGGATCTCCTCGATCTGGAGCGGATCGAGGAGAACATCTTCCGCGGGCACAGCCCCGACGAGCCGCTGCAGCGCGTCTTCGGCGGCCAGGTCGCCGGGCAGGCGCTGGTCGCCGCCGGACGCACCACCGACGGGGAGCGCCCGGTGCACTCGCTGCACGCGTACTTCCTGCGCCCCGGGGTGCCCGGGGTGCCGATCGTGTACCAGGTCGAGCGGGTGCGGGACGGGAGGTCGTTCACCACCCGCCGTGTGGTGGCCGTGCAGCGGGGCCGGACGATCTTCAACCTGACCGCCTCCTTCCATCGTGGTGAGCCGGGTTTCGAGCACCAGCTGCCGATGCCCGGGGTGCCCGGCCCGGAGTCGCTGCCGAAGCTGGTCGACGAGATCCGCGAGCACCTGGGTTCGATGCCCGAGCCCCTGGAGCGCATGGCGCGCCGCCAGCCGTTCGACATCCGGTACGTGGACCGGCTGCGCTGGAGTGCGCGGGACCTCGAGGGTGTGGAGCCGCGCAGTGCGGTGTGGATGCGCGCGGTGGGACCGCTGGGCGACGACCCGCTCGTCCACACCTGCGCCGTCACCTACGCCAGCGACATGACGCTGCTCGACGCGGTGCGCCTGCCCGTCGAGCCCCTGTGGGGGCCGCGCGGTTTCGACATGGCCTCCCTGGACCACGCGATGTGGTTCCACCGGCCGTTCCGCGCCGACGAGTGGTTCCTCTACCAGCAGGAGTCACCCGTCGCGACCGGCGCCCGCGGCCTCGCGCGAGGGCAGATCTACGACCGGCGGGGGCGGCTGCTGGTCTCCGTGATGCAGGAGGGGCTCTTCCGGAGGAAGCGGGACTGAGCCCCCTCCGGCCCTCCGCTCCCTCCGCCGTCTCCTCCGGTTTCCCCGCTCCCGGCCGGCCGGTGCTCCCGCTCCGGCCGGCACAGGGGGCGGGCCGACCGCGCCGTGCTCAGGGCCAGCGTCAGACCCAGCCGGTGCCAGAGGATCTCCTCCTCGCCGTCGGCGGTCAGCAGACCCCGCACGACCCTCCTGGCCGCGAAGGACTCCGGCCGGGCGGTGGTCAGCCGCGGCCGCAGCTCCTCCAGCCGGGCCCGCTCTGCCGGATCAGGCACGGCCTCCTCCAGCACGGTCGGGGTGAGCACCGCGGCGTGGGCGGCGGCCGCGGCCCACGGATCGTCCGTCCGGCGGACCGCCTGGGCGATCCGCCGGTTGCGCCAGTGGCGCGGACGCCAGTCCTCTCCCCCGGCCAGGACGCGCCGCAGCCCTTCGGGCAGCGGGCCGCCGAGCAGCGCCGGCTGGTGCTCGGCGGCCCGCTGCCCGGCGGCCCGCAGCTCGCTGGCGAGGTAGAGCCAGACCACCGCCCGGTACCGGTTGAGGGAGAAGCGCACCGGGCCGAAGCAGCCGGCCCGGGCCAGCCGCGTGAAACGCAGCGGAGTGACGCCCAGCAGTCCGGCGCCCTCCCGCGCACCGACCAGACGCAGCCGCTCACGCAAAGTGGCCGGAAATCCCTCCTCCGCGCGCACCCGGGCCAGTTCGGCCACCGGCACCCGCCGGCGGTGGCTCTCATGCCGCGGCGCCACCGTCGCCAGCGCGCCCAGCTCCACGGCCAGTTCCAGTTCCCTCGGCCTGATCCCCAGCATCCGGTGCGCCTCGCCCAGCGGCACGGCCTCCGCCGCGTCCGCCTCCCGAGTACCGAGCGTCTCCGCCCGTACCAGTCCGACCGGCATGGTGATCCCCCTGTGCATCTCGACGACTACCGTGCGCGACGAAGGTAGCCCGCTGTCGAGCTACTCCGGGGAGCCTGTGGAAAACCTGGAGAAAGCCCTGGTGGGACTGTGTCCGGTAACAATCTGCGACGGCCCGGGCGACTCGGATGGCGCAGGCATGGCCCGAAGGCGGCCCGGCGGGGCGGCCCGTCCCCGGGCCGCCCCGCTCAGCGCCCGTTGCGCATGGCCACGCCCAGATGCTCGCCGACCCGGTTCACCAGCAGGGTCGTCTCGTAGGCGATCTGGCCCATGTCGGCCTCCGCCTCGGCGAGCACGCACAGACAGCTGCCGTCCCCGGCGGCCGTCACGAACAGCACTCCCTCGTCGAACTCGATCATCGTCTGCCGCGCCCGGCCCACGTGGAAGTGCTCTCCCGTGCCCCTGGCCAGGCTGTGGAGCCCGGACGCGACGGCGGCCAGGTGTTCCGCCTCGCTCCTCTCCAGGCTCTGGGCGGCTCCGGTGACCAGCCCGTCGTTCGAGAGCACCAGCGCATGCCGCACCGAAGGCATCCGCTGTGTCAGATCGTCCAGCAGCCAGTCCAGCTCACTGCTCAGCGCCATCCCCGATTCCCCCTTCTCATGGTCACGCGGTGCCAGCCTTACCCACGACGGGCCCCGGGGCAACCACCGATCTCGGCCGCCCGCGGCCCCGCCGGGGCCGGAAGGAAACCGGAAGCAGGGGTACCGGGATCGGCCACCGGGAAAGGCACCGACAGTGGACGATGACGACCGTATGACGGAGTACGACGGGACGCGCGTGCTGGAATTCTCCACCGAGGGGGCCGCCGGCTGGGACGCCCGCTTCCCCGACGACGGCCCGTCCTACGACGCCGCCGTGGCCGAGCTGGGGCTGTTCACCGGCGACACGGTGCTGGACGCCGGCTGCGGCACCGGCCGCGCACTGCCCGCGCTGCGCGCGGCCGTCGGCAGACAGGGCACCGTGCTGGGCGTCGACCTCGCCCCGGCGCTGCTGGAGGTCGCCGTCCTGGCGGGACGGCACCGCGGCGCGCTGCTGACCGTCGCCGACGCCGCCCGGCTGCCGCTGCGCGACGGAGTGCTGGACGCGGTGTTCACCGCAGGCCTGGTGCCGCACCTGCCCGACCCGGCCGCCGGCCTGCGGGAACTGGCCCGGGTGGTGCGGCCCGGCGGCCACACCCACCCCAGGAGCGGCATGGCAGGAGGTGGAGGACGACAGCCCCTTCGCCTACCGGGACACCGCCACCTCACGCGCCGGCCTCGCGGCCGTCAACCGTCGCTACCGCGGTCACCGCGT
>NZ_JBKJFM010000050.1:0-35191 GCF_046614825.1 Streptomyces nanhaiensis | reverse complement strand
CTTGTACGGTCCTGAGGAGAAGGGTCGCAGGTCGTAACGGGCGCCCTTCTCTTGGGCGGGAGGAACCGGCGAGAAGGTCGGCAGGGTCGCGGTCTGGGAGAACTCACCGACGGGGCGGTTGAGGCGGCCGTCCCGGTTTCGGCGGCCGTCCCGGCGGTCCCGGTGGCCGCGGCGGCACGCAGGGCGCCTTCGGCCGTCCCGGCGGTCCGGCGCGCCGCGGCCGCAAGTCGAAGCGGCAGAGGCGCCAGGAGTACGAGGCCATGCAGGCCCCGTCCATCGGCGGCGTGATGCTGCCGCGCGGCAAGGGCGAGACCGTCCGGCTGTCGCGCGGTGCGTCGCTCACCGACTTCGCGGAGAAGATCAACGCCAACCCGGCGTCGCTGGTCCAGGTGATGTTCAACCTGGGCGAGATGGTCACCGCGACCCAGTCGGTCTCCGATGAGACGCTGCAGCTCCTCGGCGAGGAGATGAACTACGTCGTCCAGATCGTCAGCCCGGAGGAGGAGGACCGCGAGCTGCTCGAGTCCTTCGACATCGAGTTCGGCGAGGACGAGGGCGGCGAGGAGGCACTCGTCTCGCGTCCGCCGGTGGTGACCGTCATGGGTCACGTCGACCACGGTAAGACGCGCCTGCTGGACGCGATCCGCAAGACCAACGTCATCGAGGGCGAGGCCGGCGGCATCACCCAGCACATCGGTGCCTACCAGGTCGCGACCGAGGTCAACGACGAAGAGCGCAGGATCACCTTCATCGACACCCCGGGTCACGAGGCGTTCACCGCCATGCGTGCCCGCGGTGCGAAGTCGACCGACATCGCGATCCTGGTGGTGGCGGCCAACGACGGTGTGATGCCCCAGACGGTCGAGGCCCTCAACCACGCCAAGGCGGCCGACGTGCCGATCGTGGTGGCGGTCAACAAGATCGACGTCGAGGGCGCGGACCCGACCAAGGTGCGCGGCCAGCTCACCGAGTACGGGCTCGTGGCCGAGGAGTACGGCGGCGACACCATGTTCGTCGACATCTCGGCCAAGCAGGGTCTGAACATCGACGGGCTGCTGGAGGCCGTGGTCCTGACCGCGGACGCCTCGCTCGACCTGCGGGCCAACCCGGAGCAGGACGCGCAGGGCATCGCGATCGAGGCCCACCTCGACCGCGGCCGCGGCGCGGTGGCCACGGTGCTGGTCCAGCGCGGCACCCTGCGGGTCGGCGACACGGTCGTGGTCGGCGACGCGTACGGCCGCGTCCGGGCGATGCTCGACGACAAGGGCAACAACGTCGAGGAGGCCGGTCCGGCCACCCCGGTCCTGGTGCTCGGTCTGACCAGCGTCCCCGGGGCGGGCGACAACTTCCTGGTGGTCGACGAGGACCGCACGGCCCGGCAGATCGCCGAGAAGCGCGCCGCCCGCGAGCGCAACGCCGCCTTCGCCAAGCGCACCCGCAGGGTCTCCCTGGAGGACCTGGACAAGGTGCTCAAGGCCGGCGAGGTGCAGCAGCTCAACCTCATCATCAAGGGCGACGCGTCCGGTTCGGTCGAGGCCCTGGAGTCCTCGCTGCTCCAGCTCGACGTCGGCGAGGAGGTCGACCTGCGCGTCCTGCACCGCGGCGTGGGTGCGGTCACCGAGACCGACATCGACCTGGCGACCGGCTCCGACGCCATCGTCATCGGCTTCAACGTGCGCGCCGAGGGGCGTGCCACGCAGATGGCCGAGCGCGAGGGCGTGGACGTCCGCTACTACTCGGTCATCTACCAGGTGATCGAGGAGATCGAGGCGGCCCTCAAGGGCATGCTCAAGCCGGAGTACGAGGAGGTCGAGCTCGGCACGGCGGAGATCCGCGAGGTCTTCCGCTCCTCCAAGCTCGGCAACATCGCGGGTGTCATCATCCGCTCCGGCGAGGTCAGGCGGAACACCAAGGCCCGTCTCATCCGCGACGGCAAGGTCGTGGCGGAGAACCTCAACATCGAGGGTCTGCGCCGCTTCAAGGACGACGTCACCGAGATCCGCGAAGGCTTCGAGGGCGGTATCAACCTCGGGAACTTCAACGACATCAAGGTCGACGACGTCATCGCGACGTACGAGATGCGGGAGAAGCCCCGCGCCTGACCCCCGCCGGTGGGTGCCACCGGTGAACGGCCACGGAGCCTCCCGCCCCGGCGGGAGGCTCCCGGCCGTTATATGCGTCGATCACCGGGAACCGTTGCGTGTACGGTTTCCCGTGTCCTGCCGGGCGTCGGCAGGGCTCCGCCCCACGAGGCCCCACGGGTCGGCTGGACCCGCATCCCATGTACGTAGGCACACTCTCGTTCGACCTGCTCCTCGGCGACGTGCGGTCGCTGAAGGAGAAGAGGTCGGTCGTCCGCCCGATCATCGCGGAGCTGCAGCGCAAGTACACGGTGAGCGTCGCGGAGGTCGGGGAGCAGAACATCCACCGCAGGGCCATGATCGGCCTCGCGATGGTCTCCGGGGACGCCGGGCACGTCTCGGACGTGCTCGACCGGTGCGAGCGGCTGGTGGCCGCCCGGCCGGAGGTGGAGCTGCTGTCGGTGCGGCGGCGGTTCCACGGGGACGAGGACTGAGCGCGTCCGGTGCGCGGCCCCGCCCGGACCCGAACCGAACGATCCGAAACAGAAGGAAGCAGACACATGACCGACACCGCGCGGGCACGCAAACTGGCCGACCGCATCCGGGTCGTGGTCGCGGAGACCCTCCAGCGGCGGATCAAGGACCCGCGGCTCGGCTATGTGACGATCACCGACACCCGGGTCACCGGCGACCTGCGGGAGGCGACCGTCTTCTACACGGTCTACGGCGACGACGAGGAGCGGGCGGCCTCCGCCGCGGCGCTGGAGAGCGCCAAGGGCGTACTGCGCTCGGAGGTCGGGCGGCAGACCGGCGTGCGCTTCACGCCGTCGCTGACGTTCGTCCCGGACGCGCTCCCGGAGAACGCCCGGACCATCGACGACCTGCTGGCCAGGGCCAGGGCCTCGGACGCCCAGGTGCGCCAGGCGTCCTCGGGCGCCACGTACGCGGGCGAGCCCGACCCCTACCGCAAGCCCGCACGCGAGGAGGACGAGGAGGAGGCGGGCGGCGCCGGGGGCGCGGGGGACGCAAGGGGCGGCACGGACGGCGAGGACGCCTGACCCGTGGCACGCAAAGGAACCCAGGAGCCCGGCGGGCTGGTCGTCGTCGACAAGCCCGCCGGCTTCACCTCCCACGACGTGGTCGCCAAGATGCGCGGCATCGCCCGCACCCGCCGGGTCGGGCACGCCGGCACGCTGGACCCGATGGCCACCGGCGTCCTCGTCCTGGGCGTCGAGAAGGCGACCCGGCTGCTGGGGCACCTGGCGCTGACGGAGAAGGAGTACGTCGGCACCATCCGCCTCGGCCAGAACACCGTCACCGACGACGCGGAGGGCGAGGTCACCTCCTCCACGCCGGCGGACGGCATCGCCCGCGAGGCGATCGACGACGGCGTCGCCAAGCTGACCGGCGACATCCTCCAGGTCCCCTCCAAGGTCAGCGCGATCAAGATCGACGGCAGGCGGTCCTACGCCCGGGTGCGCGAGGGCGAGGAGGTGGAGCTTGCCGCCCGGCCGGTCACCGTCTCCTCCTTCACCGTGCACGACGTCCGCGCCGAGAGCGCCGGGGACGGCACCCCCGTGCTGGACCTGCTGGTCTCCGTCGTCTGCTCCTCCGGCACCTACATCCGGGCGCTCGCCCGCGACCTGGGCGCCGGTCTGGGGGTCGGCGGCCACCTCACGGCGCTGCGCCGCACCCGGGTCGGCCCGTACGGCCTGGACGCGGCACGCACCCTGGAGCAGCACCAGGAGTCGCTGACCGTCATTCCCGTCGGCGAGGCGGCCGCGGCCGCCTTCCCGCGCTGGGACGTGGACGAGCGGCAGGCGAGGCTGCTGGCGAACGGCGTGAGGATCGCGATGCCGCCGTCCGGCCGGCCCGGACCGGTCGCGGTCTTCGGACCGGGGGAGCGCTTCCTCGCACTGGTCGAGGAGCAGGGGGGCAGGGCCAGGAGCCTGGCCGTCTTCGCCTGACCGCCACCCGGCGGGATCCGGCGGCGTCCGGCGGCGTCCGCGGTGCTCGGCGGTGGGGGTGCCGGCACCGTGGGTGCGGGCACCGGGTCCGGCGCCCGCGCCCACGATCCCCCTCCTGTGCGCATCCGGTTCCTGTCCATCCAGGGGCCCGGACGCACCCCGCCGGGCGGGCGCACGGAGTGAACCACGGCGCACGCGGGGGCGCTTTTTGGCGGGAGCCGTCCGGCGCGGGTCCCCGTGCGGACGCGACGGGGGGTCATGGCACCCTTGGACCCGGCACCATCCACTGGCATTCGGCGAGGAGCGGGCACTGTGCAGCGCTGGCGTGGCTTGGAGGACATCCCCGAGGACTGGGGGCGCAGCGTCGTCACCATCGGCTCCTACGACGGGGTGCACCGCGGGCACCAGTTGATCATCGGCAGGGCGGTCGAGCGCGCCCGCGAGCTGGGCGTACCGGCCGTCGTCGTCACCTTCGACCCGCACCCCAGCGAGGTCGTGCGGCCCGGCAGCCACCCGCCGCTGCTCGCCCCGCACCACCGGCGCGCGGAGCTGATGGCCGGCCTGGGCGTGGACGCGGTCCTGGTCCTGCCCTTCACCGAGGAGTTCTCGAAGCTGTCGCCGGCCGACTTCGTGGTGAAGGTGCTGGTCGACAGGCTCCACGCACGCACCGTCGTGGAGGGCCCCAACTTCCGTTTCGGCCACCGGGCGGCCGGCACCGTGGAGACCCTGGCCGAGCTGGGCAGGACGTACGACTACGACGTGATGGTGGTCGACCTGTTCGAGCGCGGGGAGGCCGGGGGCGGCGAGCCGTTCTCCTCCACCCTCACCCGCCGCCTGGTCGCCGAGGGCGACGTGGAGGGCGCGGCGGAGGTGCTGGGCCGGCCGCACCGGGTGGAGGGCGTGGTCGTCCGCGGTGCGCAGCGCGGACGCGAGATGGGCTACCCGACGGCCAACGTCGAGACGCTGCCGCACACCGCGATCCCCGCGGACGGCGTCTACGCCGGATGGCTGGTGGTGGAGGGGGAGTCGATGCCCGCCGCGATCTCCGTCGGCACCAACCCGCAGTTCGACGGCACCGAGCGGACGGTGGAGGCGTACGCCATCGACCGTGTGGACCTCGACCTGTACGGGCTCCACGTCGCGGTGGACTTCCTGGCCTACATCCGCGGGCAGGAGAGGTTCGACACGCTGGACGGGCTGCTGGAGCGGATGGCCGAGGACGTGCGGGTGGCCAGGGAAATGCTGGGCTGAGCGTTCCGCCCCGCGCACGCCGGACGGACGGGCCCGCCGGTCCCGCCCCTCAAGGGGCGGGACCGGCGGGCCCGTTCACGTTCCGCGGCGGTGCGCCGCCGCCGTCACCGCTCCGGCTGCTGCCACTGCGCGCCGGGCGCGGGCGGCCCCGCGGCACCGGGCGGCTGCTGGGGGTGCGGCTGGGAGGGACCGGCCTGCGCCTGGCCGGGCTGCGGCTGACCGGGGTGACCCGGGTGACCGGGCGGGCCCGGATACGGCTGGTGGCCGGGGTGGGACTGGCCGGGCTGCGGCTGCTGGGGGTGGTGCGGGTACGGCTGCTGGGGGTGCGGCTGCGGCTGCCCGTACGGCTGCTGGGGCTGTGGGTAGGGCTGCGGCTGGTAGGGAGCCTGGGCCTGCTGCGGGGTGCCGGGGTGGGGCTGACCGGGGTGGGGCTGCGGCCGGCCGGGGATCGGCGGCGCGGTCAGCGGCGGGTTCCCGCCGGGCGACCAGAGGCCCTGCTCCTGCTGGTGGCGAGAGAAGTCCTCGGCGATCAGGGCGGCGAGGTTGAAGTACGCCTCGCGCGTCCTGGGCCGCATCATGTCCAGGTCCAGCTCCGCGCCGGCCGAGAGGTGCTCGTCGAACGGGACGACCACCACATCGCGGCAGCGCGTCTTGAAGTGCGCCACGATGTCGTCCACCTTGATCATCTTCCCGGTCTCGCGGACCCCGGAGATGACCGTGATGCTGCGCTGCACCAGATCGCCGTACCCGTGGGCGGAGAGCCAGTCCAGCGTCGTGCTGGCGCTGCTGGCGCCGTCCACGGACGGGGTGGAGATGACGATGAGCTGGTCGGCGAGGTCGAGGACGCCGCGCATCGCGCTGTAGAGCAGGCCGGTGCCCGAGTCGGTGAGGATGATCGGGTACTGCTGGCCCAGCACGCCGATGACCCGGCGGTAGTCCTCGTCGTTGAAGGTCGTCGAGATCGCCGGGTCGACGTCGTTGGCGAGGATCTCCAGCCCGGAGGGCGCCTGCGAGGTGAACCGGCGGATGTCCATGTAGCTGCTGAGGTACGGGATCGCCGTCACCAGATCGCGGATCGTCGCGCCCGTCTCGCGCCGCACCCGGCGGCCGAGCGTGCCCGCGTCCGGGTTGGCGTCGATCGCGATGACCTTGTCCTGCCGCTCGCTGGCGAGCGTCGCGCCGAGCGCCGTGGTGGTCGTCGTCTTGCCGACGCCGCCCTTGAGGCTGATCACCGCGATGCGGTAGCAGGACAGCACCGGGGTGCGGATGAGTTCGAGCTTGCGCTGCCGCTCGGCCTCCTCCTTCCTGGCCCCGATACGGAAGCGGGAGCCGCCGCGGTTGCTCTGCGGGCGGGGCTTCTTCTTCTGGTTCAGCAGGCGTTCGGAGGACAGCTCCACCGACGCGGTGTATCCGAGCGCGCCGGGCTGGCTCGGGGGCTGCTGACGGGGGTCGGGCCAGGCGGAGCCGGCACGAGGGTCCTGCGGCTGGGGTTGTGCCTGCGGCTGCGGCTGCGGCTGCGGCTGGGGTCCGGGTGCGGTGGGCTGGGCGGGAGGCAGCGGCCGGGACGGTCCGGCCTGGGGTGCGGCGGGCGGCTGGGGGAAGCCGTAACCGCCCTGCGGCTGCGGGCCGGGCGCGGCCGGGGGTTGTGCCTGGGGCTGCGGGCGAGGGAAGCCGTAGCCGTCCTGGGAGGCGGGCTCCGCGGGCGGCATGGGAACCCGGTCCGCCGCGGGCCCGGAGGGACCGGTCTGCTGTACGGCCGGAGGCTGCGGCGGGTACTGCGGCTGCTCCTGCTGCTGGGGAAAACCGTAACCGCCCTGCGGTGAAGCAGGGTTGGGCGCGTCCGCGGGCTGCGGCCGGGACGGTCCGGCCTGGGGTGCGGCGGGCGGCTGGGGGAAGCCGTAACCGCCCTGCGGCTGGGGTTGTGCCTGCGGCTGCGGGCCGGGCGCGGCCGGGGGCTGGACCTGGTGCTGGGACTGGGGCTGGGCGAGGTGGTAACCGTCCTGCGGCACCGGCGCGTTGGGCGCGGCCGGAGGAGCGGCGGGCTGGAAGTGCGGCGGCAGGGGAGGCAGTCCGACCGGCGCCCCGCCCTCCGGAGCGGCCTGCCACGGCGGCTGCGCGGGGGCCTGCGGGGCGGATGCCACAGGCTCCTGAGGCTGGACGGGAGGCTGCGGGGCGGAGCCGTGCGGTTCACCGGCCGCTCCGGCTTCGGAACCAGCGGACTCGTCCTCCCCCTCGGACTCCTCACCGGCACCGTCCTGAGGCCGGGCCCGCTCCTCGGATCCGGCGGACGGCGACGGGGCCGGAGCCGGGGGTGCTTCGCCCCCGGAGGAGGAGCTGCCGGCCGGCTCGCCGTCCGCGCTCTCCGGCCTGCCGTCCCCGCCGTCGGCGGACTCCTTCGCCGCCCGCCGTTCGGCGATCTCCCGGCGCAGCGCGGCGGAGGAGAAACGCATGGTCGCGTCACCGCCGGGACCGTCACCGCCGGGATGCTCCCCCAGCCGTCCGTCCCGTCCCTCCTCGCCGCCGTCAGCGGCCTCCGGGGCCGGGCCGGCCGGTGGTCCACCGGGCCGGTGGTCGCCGGGCTCCTCCCCGGCGTTCCCCGCGAGGGGTCCGGGCGGCGTCACCGGGGGGAACGCGGGCGGCGCGTCGGCACCGGGACCGGCGGCCGCGTCCGTCCCGCCCGCCCCCGTGCCGTCCGCACCGTCCGAAAGGCCGCCGGAGGCGGCCGGCGGACGCGGGGCGGGGTCGGCGTTCCGCGTATACCAGGCAGGTGGTGTGTAGTCGATGGTGAACTCGCCCGTGGCGTCGAGTTCGTCCTTGGGCAGATCGTCGCCGGGTGCGATCCCGTCGACGCGGATCTCGTCCCGGTCGCTGTTCACAATGCCTCCTGCTGATCTGGTCGAGCGCCCCGGCCGAACCGCGCGGACCGCTCCCTGCCGGCGGGCGGACCGGCCGCCGGCTCCCCCCGCCGCCGCGGCCTCCGGCCCGTTCCCCCGGAACGTCCTGCCGCGCGCGTGTCCACCCTAGTCGCCACGGGCACCGAAACGGCATGCCGTTCCCGTCCCACTCGGACAACGGACCGGTGACGGGACGGTGGACGGCGGGGCGGCCGGCGGAACGTCAGTCCAGCCGCCGGGCCACGCCCAGCAACCCCGTCTCGGCGTCGGTGGGTCTGGTCAGCACGAACCTCCGGTCCCGGCCCGTGCACCACAGCGTCACGCCGTCGGCGAGCGTGGACAGCGCCTCGACCTCCTGCCGGGACAGGGAGAGGATCCTGCCCACCTGCCGGGCCTCCTCGGGGGAGACCTGCTGGACACCGATGAGCGAGGCGCCCCTCAGCAGCCGTGGGGCCACCGGGCTCAGGTACGGAAGCAGCGTCAGCACCGACTGCCAGGGCCCCGAGGAGACCCGGCCGCGCGGCGGCTTCATCCCGCAGTCCCGGACCACCACGACCGGGGAGACGGCCGTGGCGCCCAGCGGCGGAACCCGGCCGACATCGTGGAGCGTCATGCACTGCTGGTCGCCGCCCGCGGCACGGGCCAGATTCGTCCACACCTGGGGCCGGCCGGTCTCGACGGCCACCCGCGCACCCGTGCCCGCCGCGCGCAGCGCCAGCACCTGAGCCGTCCACAGACCGCCGATCAGCACCACGTCGTGGGGGGCCGGGTGGTGGAGGCCGATGACGGCCGGGCGGTCCTCGACATCGACACCGGCCACCACTCCGTCGTCACCGACCGGCAGGGCGAGCGCGTCCAGCTGCTCCACGGACAGGACGTGACGGGGCGTCCGCGGGCCGCGCAGCCCGAACCCCAGGCGGGGCCGTGCGGCCGTGCGCACCGAGTCTGCGGATCCGGGCATCAGCGCGTCCCTCCCAGCGGCAGCGTCGCCAGCACCCCGGGCACCTGCTCGCGGTCCAGCCGGGCCATCCCCACGCGGCGCTCCCGCGACAGCCGCTCCAGCACGTGCCGGGCGGAGACCAGTTCGGCGTCGCTGCGGGCGGTGATGCGCACATGTCCGCGTATCGCGACCGAACGGCTCTCGCCCCGGCCCAGGGTCAGACTGAAGGTGGTGGCCAGGGCGGGCAGCCCCGTCAGCGACGCCACCAGCGACGGCAGCGGAGCCGATCCCGGCCCCAACTCGGGCCAGCGGACCACCGCGTACGTGGTGTGCCAGCGGTCGTCGCACCGCCAGGCACGGGCCTTCTCCTCGGTGCGCCGCGCGGGGGCGGAGTCGGGGCGCCCGGCCCGCGCCGTGGCCGCCGGGCTCGCCCCGGCCGACGTCGCCAGCGCGGTGACCAGCTCCTGCTCCGCCAGCAGCGTCGCCCGGAAACCCGCACCGGCCAGCCGGCTCGCCAACTGGTCCGCGGCGCGCACCAGGCAGCGCTGCGCGCCCTCCAGGCCGTCCCCGCGCGCCTGGACCGCCTCCCGGCACAGCTCGGGGTCGAGTTTGAGTGCCACCCAGGTCACGCGTACGGCCGGTGCGCCGCACGAGGCCTGGAGGGGGCCGTAACTGGAGGCGGCCACCGACTGCGCCGGCAGATGCGGTGCCGGGGCGGGCTGGGTGTACTGCACCGCCTGCACCGACTCCAGCCGGATGCCGTCCACCTCCAGGGCGTCGGAGAGCAGCCGCAGCGGCAGGGGCCGTTCGTCGGGACCGGAACGCAGAGCGGAGGGCCGGGGCTCGACGCGCAGCACGGCCGTCAGGAACGTGCCGTCCCCCACCATGCCGACGCCGCGCCGCTCGCGGTCGACGTAGGTCAGACTGCGCAGGGCCGGATCGCACTCGACGGCCGGGGCCAGGCCCGGGTCGGTGTCCGGCGGCAGCACCTCGGAGGCGGCCCGCCGCCTGCGGCGGCGCAGTGCCATGACGGTGCCCAGCCACTCCGGGAGCGGGCGGCCGCGCCGCCGCAGCACCGTCAGGAGCAGCAGGACGACGGCCACCACGGCCGCCGGGATCACCAGGACCTTGTGCACGGCGGCCGCGGCCAGCACCCCCGCCGCGGCCAGCTCGGCCAGAACCAGCTGGTGCAGCCGGAGCGGCCCCAGACCGCGGTGGCGTGCCTCGGCGCGCGGCGTGACCGAACGCACCGGACGCGGCCTCGCGGGCTCGGGGCGTGCGCCGTCCGGCGCCGGACTGTCGGGCGCGGACGTGGCGGTCCGGGCCCGCGTGGCGGTCCCCATCCCCTGAAAATCCCCTTGTGTCCGTAATCGCCCTGACGCTCCAGGGCGTTGGTCGGGCGATCACCCTACCGGAGCAGCGAGGGCCCATCGCCAACGGGCATAGTAGGGGCCCGGTCCGACAGAAGGCAGCAGTGGCGGTGCTCCGGAATCCCGGGGGACACCGGGCCCACCAGCGGGGAGAAGCAGCGAGAGATGGCATCACGGCGGGACGAGCTCAACGCCTACACCTTCGCCAAGAAGCGGCTGGTCTCGGCATTCCTCCAGCCCACACCGACCGGGACCGAGGAGGGGGCGCCGCGCCCGCTGCGGGCGGTGCTCCCCGGACTGGTCATCGGGGCCGTGATCCTGGCCGGCTTCGGGGCCTGGGGGATGTTCAAACCCAAGGCTCCCAAGGGCTGGGACAACCCCGGTGAGAAGGTCATCATCGGCAGCGAGTCCACCACCCGCTACGTCGTCCTGGAGACCAGGGGCAAGAAGCAGCTCCACCCGGTGCTCAACCTGGCCTCCGCGAAACTCCTGCTGGACCCCAGCAAGTTCGGGATCGTCGAGGTCGACGAGAAGGTCCTCGACAGCGGGAGGATCCCGCACGGCGCCACCCTCGGCATCCCCTACGCCCCCGACCGGCTGCCCGGCAAGGAGGAGGCGACGAAGGCCAAGCGCTGGGCCGTGTGCGTCCAGCCCGGCGACGACGGCGTGCAGAAGGCGGTCTTCGTCCTCGCAGACCGGGACGAGAAGCGGGTCGAGGGCAGGAACCGGCTGCGCGGCGGCCAGGTGATGTACGTCAGGGACCCCGACAGGAAACTCCACATCATCGACGCGCGGGGCACCGCGTACCGCATCGAGGCGGATGACACGCTGCTGCGCACCGTCGTCGGCAGCACACGGCCCCAGGACGTCAGCGCCGACTGGCTCAGGACGTTCGGACAGGGCGACCCGATCCTGTTCCCCGAGGGGATCGACGGACTGGGCACCCCGGCCGGCGCCCCCGGCGACCTGGACGCCGAGGCCAACCAGGTCGGCATGGTGCTGCGCGCCCCCTCCGGCACCGGCCACCAGCACTACGTGGTGCTCAGGGGCCAGATCAGGCCGGTCACCGACTTCATGGCCAAGCTGCTGCTCAACAGCCCGCAGGCCACCCCGCTCGGCCAGCAGGGGAAGGCCCGGGAGGTCAGCGCCGGCGCCATCCGGCCCGAGAGCACCTTCTACGGCGACAGCCTGGACTGGCCCGAGGCGGAACCGAGCGCGGTCAACCGGACGGGCAGCGGCCGGGACGCCCTGTGCAACGTGCTGCACGGCGTCGACGAGAAGAAGGGCACCGCGACGCTCAGCACCTGGGCGGGCGAGGACTATCCGGCCACCCTCCCCAACGGGGCCACCAGCGCGTACGTGACCCCCGGCTCCGGCCTGCTCTTCCGCCAGGTCACGGGGCGTGACACCGGCTCCGGCGGCGTCTTCCTGGTGACCGACACCGGCCTGCGCTACGCGGTGCAGGCGAACACCGACAGCGGCCAGGACGAGTCCGAGATCGGCACGGACGGCAGGAAGAAGGACCCTCAGCAGAGCGTGCGGGAGGGCAACCAGGCGCAGATCATGCTCGGTTACGAGGGAGTCCGGCCGGTGCCGGTGCCCGCCGCCTGGTCGGGCTTCCTGCCGACCGGGCCGAGGCTGAGCACGAACGCGGCGAAGCAGCCGCAGGGTTCCTGAGCCGGGGGAGGGCGAGATGACGCACACTTCGGCCACCTCGGCCACCTCAACGCCCGCGCCGCTGCGGTGGGCGGCGCTCCCGACGGCCGCGGCGATCGGCCTGGCGGCCCTGGGGGCCGTAGCCGCCCCCCTGGCCTGGGCGCCGCCGGCCGCCGCCGACACCGGGCAGTGCACCTTCCCCGCCGAGCCCTTCGAGGGCAGGCCCTGGTCCCTGAAGCGGGTGATCCTGGACCAGTTGTGGGAGAAGACGAAGGGCAAGGGCGTCAAGGTCGCGGTCATCGACACCGGAGTGGACGACGACCACCCCCAGCTGAAGGACGCGGTCGACGCCGGACTGGGCATGAGCAACCTGCCCGCCCCCAAGAAGGACGAGTACGGCAACACCCCCGAGCCCCCCGCGAAGGACGGCACGGAGGACACCGTCGGCCACGGAACCAAGGTCGCGGGCATCATCGCCGCACGCCCGGCCGGGAACACCGGCTTCGTCGGCATCGCCCCCGAGGCGACCATCGTCCCCATCCAGCAGAACGACGCCGCCGGGAACGGGAACACCGACAGCATGGCCGAGGCCATCGACCACGCGGTCGACGTCGGGGCGAAGGTCGTCAACATCTCGCAGGACACCGCCAAGCCCCTGCGGCCCAACTCCAGACTCGAGCAGGCGGTGAACCGCGCGCTGGCCAAGGACGTCGTCATCGTCGCCTCGGCCGGCAACGACGGTCTGGGCGGCAACGTGAAGGAGACCTATCCGGCCTCCTACGAGGGCGTCATCGCCGTCGCCTCCTCCGACCGCAACAACGAGAGGGCGCCCTTCTCCCAGTCGGGCGACTTCGTGGACGTCGCGGCACCCGGCGTCGACATGGTCTCCACGGTCCCGGGCGGAGGCCACTGCGCCGACAACGGCACCAGTTTCTCGGCGCCCTACGTGGCGGGTGTGGTCGCCCTGCTGGTGGCCGAGCACCCGGACTGGAAGCCGCACCACATCGCCGCCCAGATCGCGCAGACCGCCGAGCGGTCCGTACCCGGGCACGACCGCCACGTGGGATGGGGCGTCGTCGATCCCGTCCGGGCGCTGACCGAGGACGACAGGCGGATCGAGAAGCCGGTGGCCCATGAGGGCGTGGACCGGGCCGAACCCCCCACCCCGGCCGAACTCCACCTGGGTGAGACCCCGCAGGAGCGCGACAGGCGTCTGGGCACCTACACGGTGGTCGGCGGAGGCGTCCTGGTGTCGGTGATCGCCGGGGGCTCGCTGGTGTACCGGGACTGGCGGCGCAGACGGGGACCGGCCGGGGAGCGGGGCGGCTTCCGTGGTTCCGGGGCCGGGGCGCTCATGTGACGGCCGGGAGAACCGGGTTGCCGCCGTGTCACACGCAGTGGCTAGAGTGATGGGGCACGGATCGGGATGTGCGTTGGAGCAGGCGGAGGGGGAGCCTGATGGGGGTGCCGACCGAGAAGCTCAAGGGTGAACTCGAGTCGCTCAAGGAGTTCAAGAACCGGGTCGACAACATCCTCGAGGAGCTGGAGAGTTCGCCCGCCTCTCCCACGAAGGTCGGGCAGCAGGAGGTCAAGCGCTCCTCCTTCGGGGGCGAGTTCGCCGAGGCCGACGGGGTCTACTCGCAGTACGCCCGGGTCCACGCCCAGCTCACCAGGCTCTCCGGAGTCCTAGGCGACCAGATCGAGGCCATGCGCATCGCCGTCCACGGCGCCGACGTCGGCTTCGGCAACCTGGAGGACGATCTGAAGCGGCGCTTCTGGGAGCTCCAGACCAGGGCCCACCAGCACCAGCAGCAGCACGCGGCGAGCAAGCAGCCGCCCAAGGACGAGGCCACCGGGGTCACCTACTGACGGGGGAGGTACGACCGTGACCGACAAGGACAGGCAGGACGGGCAGGACAGACCCGAGGAGCCGTTCGTCGCAGGACAGCTCGTCATGACCGACCTCAAGCGCAGCGGCGCCCTCGTCCCGGTCGACCTGTTCGGGGGCGTGGCCGCGCGCAACAGCGTCATGGGCACCACGGACTTCGAGAAGAAGGACCTCGAAGAGATGTTCTCCCTGGTGGACGACGCGGACCCGGCCGACATCGAGAACGCCGCCGACACCCTCTGGGACGCGGGTGGCAAGATCAGGCAGATCGGCGACGACCTCAAGAAGCACATCGACAAGGTCGACTGGGAGGGCGAGTTCGGCGAAAGCTTCCGCGAGTGGGGCCGGAAGCTGAGCAGGAACACCCTCCTCCTGGCGGACTTCACCGAGAAGGCCAGCACCCAGCTGAAGGCCGCCGGAGTCGGCCTGTCCATGGTGCGCGGCGGTATGCCCGAGCGCGACGCGGCGGTCATGGCAGCGCCGCGCTTGGAGAGCATCCCGCCCGAGGAGCGCGTCGAGTCCAACGAGAAGTACAAGCTGGCCAAGAAGAAGGAGGACGACCGCCAGGAGGCCATCAACCAGATGAACCGCCTGGCCTCCTACTACAAGGTCTCGCACGACAACATGAAGGGCCTGGAGGAACCGGAGTTCGGCCCGATGCCGAACGTCGGCATGCCGCCGGCGCCGCGCGAGGACGGGAGGAAACCCGTCCCCGGGGGTGGGGGCGTCTCCGCGTCTTCTGGTCATGGGAATGGCGGAATCGTCAGCGGCTCGCAGACCGTCGGCGTGGGATCGACACCTTCCCCTCCGGGCGAGCCCGGCTTCGTCGGAGGAGCGCCAGCCCCTCAGGAACCTGTGCGTACGGACCTGAACACCGTCGCTCCCGTGGCGCCCCCCGCGCCCGCCGACACCGGTCCGCGTACCCCGCCCGCCCCGACAGGCGGCGGCCCTGCCCTGCCCGGACCGGCCCTGCCCGGTCCTGCCCCCGCTCCCACTCACAGAGGAGGGGGGAACCTCAAGCAGGTGGGAACCTCCAGGCTTCCGACCACATACGCTCCAGGCCAGGGACCTGGTCAGCCCGGCACGGGACGAGCAGGCGGCCCGTCCACCCTTCCACCGGCGAACAACACGAACCCCCGTCCGGCCACAGGCTCCGGCCCTCTCCCCGGGAAGGCGCCCACCGCGACGACACCGCCCGTGGGGCGGGGCGGCAGCGGCATCTTCGGGGGCACTCCGCAGCAGGGCCAAGGGACGTCCAACGGCCCGCGTCTCCCGCGCGGAACCGTGGTCGGAGCGGAACACGGCATGACGGGACGCCCCTCGGGGGGAGCCGCGGGCACGGGAGCGGTCGGCTCGGGGACGGGCAACGGCTCCACCGGGCGCAGGCCGGGTGCGGCGACCGGCGGCGGTGTTGTCGGAGCTCCCCGGAGCGCCCCGGGTCAGGGCGGCGTGGTACGCCCCTTCACACCCGGCGGCTCCGGGCTGGCGAGAGGCGGCACGGGCGGTACGGGCGGAGGCGGCCAGAGCACGACGGGCGCGGTGCCCCGCAGCGGAGGCACGAGCCCCCGCGAGGAGGACCGGAAGGACTCCCGCAGGCCCGATTACCTCACCGAGGACGAAGAGACCTGGCGGACGGGGCGCAACGGAATCGCCCCTCCGGTTATCGACTAACCCACGACAGAGAGCGGCGATGACGGCAGGACACGACCACGGCCACAGGCTGCCGTCGCGGTGGATGCGACGGCGCCTGCTCTCCGTGCTGGCTGTAACCGGTGCATGGACCGTATGCCTCGTCGGGACGGCACCTGTAGCTCAAGCGGACGATGTCCGTTCGCAGCAGTGGTACCTGGACGCCATGCGGGCCGAGGAGATGTGGAAGGTCAGCACGGGCGAGGGCGTCAAGGTGGCCGTCGTCGACAGCGGTGTCAACGACTCCACCGATGCTCTCCAGGGTCAGGTGCTGCCTGGAGAGGACATGACCGGGGCTCCGGGGGAGGCCACCGACGACTACCTCGGCCATGGGACGGACATGGCCGAAGTCATCGTCGGGACGGGGAAGAACGGAAGCGTCCGGGGGCTGGCTCCTGGAGCGAAGGTCATCCCGTACCGAATTCCGCTGAAGGGCCTCGACGGTAAGTCCAAAACCGACGGTTACGTGAAGGCGCTCCGTGCGGCGGCCGACAGCGATGCCAAGATCATCAACATGTCCTTCGGCGGCCCGTACTACGACCCAGCCAGAGCAGAGGCGGTCGAGTATGCCATCGGCAAAGGGAAACTGATCTTCGCTTCTGTCGGAAACGATGCCGAAGGAAAGAACAGGCCGGAATACCCCGCCTCGTACCCCGGCGTCGTCGGCGTGGGCGCCACCGATGAGAAGGGCGAGGTGACGGGCTTCTCCCAGTACGGCGTCAACGTGGATCTGTCCGCTCCGGGAAGCGAGATGCCCGGGTGGTGCGACAAGAGCTTCCGGAAGTACTGCGTCAGAGACGGAGGAACCAGTTCGGCCACCGCCATCGCCTCAGCCTCCGCGGCCCTGATCTGGGCCAAGAACCCCGACTGGACGGCCAACCAGGTCCTGCGTGTGCTGGTGGACACCGCCGGGCGCAAGGACGGGAAAGACGGAGCCTCCAGCGTCTACATCGGATACGGTGCCGTCCGGCCCCGCATCCACCTGCTCGAAGGCAAGGGCGATCCCGGAGACCCGGGCAGGAACCCGATCGAGGCCACGGAACCGACCCTCCCGCCGAAGGCGTCCTCCTCCCAGGGGGAGAGCGACGGCAAGAACGACCGGAACGGTGCCGGGGGAACGGACGAGGACCGGAAGGACCAGGGTGAGACCGCGGCCGCCGCGTCGGAGGACGACGGTGGTCTGTGGATCTACCTGGGAGCGGGTGCCGCGGCGGCCATCGTGGTCGCAGGCGCATTCGTTCTCGTGCGGAGGACGATCCGCAGGACGTGACGGGGGCCCGCACGCGGAGCGCCCATGACGACCAGCCAGTGAGCACCATCAACCCATTCAAGGAGAACGGTATGTCCGGAGAAGGCGGCGGCGACTTCCAGTCAAATGATGCCGATCTCAAGTCGCTGATCCAGCAGGTCAACGCGATGCAGGCCAAGCTCAAGAGCAAGATCTCCAACCTGAACGCCGTGGTCGACACGATCCAGGGCGCCTGGAAGGGCGACGCCGCGAGCTCCTACGACAGGCTCCAGCGGCAGACGAACGAGTACGCCCGGAAGCTGGACGGCAGGCTCCAGCTGATCGAGGAAGCCCTCGAGGCGAGCAAGGACGGGTTCACCGCCAACGAGATCGACCAGATGGAGAAGTTCAACCAGCTGGCGAAGGCGAGCCCGATCAGCGACTTCGCGGGTACGGGCATCACCCCGACCGTCAAGTAACGAGCCATACGGAGAAGGTAGGGGCTGACATGACCATCAAGATCACTTACGGCACCGTCATCGCCGCGTCGGAGGACGTCCGCAACGCGGCCAAGGAGCTGACGAACCAGCTCAACGACCTCGAGGACAAGGTGATGAAGGTCGTCAACACCTGGGACGGTGAGGCGAAGCAGGCCTTCAGGGCCAAGCACGCCGGCTGGAGCCAGGATGTCAGCGGCCTGAACACCACCCTCAACGCCATCGCCGACAACCTGGTCGAGTCGACCAGCGGCTACCAGCGGACGGACCGCAAGGCGGCCCAGCGGTTCGAGTTCTGACCCCCCGGGTCAGTCGCTGACGCCTCGTCGGGCGCCCGGCGACCGGATGCGCATCCGGTCACCGGGCGCCCGACCGCTTTCCCGGCCGGTGCGGGAAACGAGGCGCGTGGCCTCAGGGCTTGAGGTCGAACTCCCCGTCGCGGACCCCGAGTACGAAGGCCCGCCATTCGGCGGCGGTGTAGCGCAGCACGGTGTCGGGGTCCTTGGAGTTGCGCATGGCCACGGCACCGCCCGGCAGGTGGGCGATCTCCACCTTCTCGTCCTCAGGACCGCCGGGCGCGCTCTCCCAGACGGCGTCGGAGATGTCCATCGCGTACAGCTCGTCCTTCTCCTGCTGAGTCCCCATCAGTGTCCTTCCTCGATGGACGCAGGCGACGGGAGCGTGCTCCCGCGCCACGCCGTGCACGGGTCCGCGGTGCGGCGGCGGTGAACGTGAGGGGCACGGCGCGGCGCTCCGCGGCTCACGGCCCCCGGGCAAGATAACAGCCCGGTACGCGTTCCGAGGGGCGTCCGCGCAACCTCCCGACCACGGGGAACGCCGGTTCGAGACGGCTCGCGGACATGCCCGGAGCCGGTCGGGGAACCGCCGCCGGAAGCGGTCCGCGACGGCGCACGGCACGACGGCGGCGCCGGTGAACCCCGGAGGCGGAACGCCCCGGGGCGGCGGACGGCCGGCGAGGCCGGACGTCCGCCGCCCCGGGGCAAGGGGGTCAGCTCGGGGGCAGCCAGCCCACCTGGACCAGCGGGGCCCCGCGCTTGCGGGAGACGAAGTGGCCCCGGCCGGGCGGCATCGGCCGGCCGCGGACGTTGCCGAGGAGGTCGCCCTCGCCCGGGTCGGCGGAGAGGACCACGCCCTGGGCCCCGAGCTCCTTCATACGCTGCATGAACGGCTCGTAGGAGGCGCGGGAGGCACCGGCGGAGCTGCGGGCGATGATGAAGCAGACGCCGATGTCCCGGGCGAAGGGCAGGTGCTCGGCGAGCATCGCCAGCGGGTTGCCGCTGGAGGTGGAGACCAGCTCGTAGTCGTCGATGATCATGAACATCTTCGGGCCGTGCCACCAGCTGCGGTCGCGGAGCTGCTGCGGGGTGACGTCCTCCGGCGGGGTGCGCTTCTCCATCAGGTCCTTCATCGCGGCCATGTGCGTGTCCATGGCGTTGGACATGGCGGCGTACACGATGAGGTGGGAGTCGGGGATGTCGCCCAGCAGCGAGCGCCGGTAGTCGGCGACGACGATGCGCGCCTCGTCGGGCGTGTAGCGCTCGCAGATCTGCTTGGCCAGCAGGCGCAGCAGCGCCGTCTTGCCCGACTCGCTCTCGCCGAAGACCAGGAAGAACGGGTCGGTCTCGAAGTCGACGAAGACCGGCTGCAGGGTGTTCTCGTCGATGCCGAAGGCGACGCCGTACCGCGGGTGGTCGCCGCCCCCGGGCAGCCGGTCGGCGGGCAGCTCGCGCGGCAGCAGCCGCACCGGCGGGGCCGCGGGGCCCTGCCAGGCGCCGGCCACCGCCCGGGTCAGCGCCGCGGTGGCGTCGGAGAGCTCGTCGTCGGAGGCGACGCCGTCGATGCGCGGCACCGCGGTCATGAAGTGCAGCTTCTCCGGCGTCTGGCCGCGCCCGGGCACGCCTGCGGGCACGTTCGCGGCGACCCTGCGGTCGAACTCCGAGTCCATGGTGTCGCCCAGCCGCAGCTCCAGCCGGTTCAGCAACTGGTCCTTCAGGGCCGGACGCACCTCCATGTAGCGGGAGGCGGCCACCACGACGTGGATGCCGTAGCCCAGACCGCGGGCGGCGATGTCGGTGACGACGGCCTCCAGCATCTCGTACTCCTGCTTGAAGGCGCCCCAGCCGTCGACGACCAGGAACACATCGCCCCACGGCTGGTCGGTGATCTCCCCGCGGGCCCGGCGGCGCCGGAAGGTGGCGATGGAGTCGACGCCGCTGGCCCGGAAGTACTCCTCGCGCTGGTTGAGCACGCCGGCGACCTCGGCCACGGTCCGCCGCACCCGCTCCGGGTCCAGCCGGGAGGCGATGCCGCCCACGTGCGGCAGGTCCTTCACCGCCGTCAGGCCGCCGCCGCCGAAGTCCAGCCCGTAGAACTGCACCTCCTGAGGGGTGTGGGTGAGGGCGAAGGAGGCGATCAGGGTGCGCAGCAGGGTGGACTTGCCCGACTGCGGGCCGCCGACGACCAGCATGTGGCCCGCGGCGCCGGAGAAGTCGCGCAGCAGCGTCTCGCGCCGCTGCTCGAACGGCTTGTCCACCAGGCCCAGGGGCACCGTCAGCCGGCCCGCGTGCGGGTAGTCCGGCTGGGTCAGGCCGCGGCCGGGCACCGCCGCCAGACCGGGCAGCAGCTCGTCCAGCGGCGACGCCTGGTCCAGCGGCGGCAGCCACACCTGGTGGGCGGCCGGGCCCTGGTTCTCCAGCCTGCGCACGATGACGTCCAGAACGGTGTCGGCCAGTGCGTCGTCGTCGGCCGGGGCGGCGGGCACGGGAGCCTGGGCGGGCTCGGCGCGCCGGGGGGCCGGAACCGGCACCGGCCTGGCGGTGAAGAGCACCGGCCGGCGCTCGGCCGGCAGCGGCCCGCCGGCGGCCCCGGCCCCGGTGGAGGTGCCGGAGCGGTAGGTGCCCGAGACGTAGGCGGCCTTGAAGCGGACCATCTCGTCGGTGCCGAACTTCAGATAGCCGGAGCCGGGCACCGACGGCAGGTGGTACGCGTCCGGCACACCCAGCGCCGCGCGGGACTCGGCCGCCGAGAAGGTGCGCAGACCGATCCGGTAGGACAGGTACGTCTCCAGCCCGCGCAGCCGGCCCTCCTCCAGACGCTGCGAGGCCAGCAGCAGGTGCACGCCCAGCGAACGGCCGATGCGGCCGATCTGGATGAACATGTCGATGAAGTCCGGCTTGGCCGTCAGCAGTTCGCTGAACTCGTCGATGACCAGCACCAGAGAGGGCAGCGGGATCAGCGGGGCGCCCGCGGCCCGGGCCCGCTCGTAGTCGTGGATGTTGGCGTAGTTGCCGGCGTCGCGCAGCAGCTCCTGGCGGCGGTTGAGCTCGCCGCGGATGGAGTCGCCCATGCGGTCGACCAGCGAGAGGTCGTCGGCCAGGTTGGTGATGACGGCCGCCACGTGCGGCATCTGCGACATCCCGGCGAAGGTCGCGCCGCCCTTGAAGTCCGCCAGCACGAAGTTCAGCGTCTCCGAGGAGTGCGTGACCGCCAGGCCCAGCACCAGGGTGCGCAGCAGCTCCGACTTGCCCGAGCCGGTCGCGCCGACGCACAGGCCGTGCGGGCCCATGCCGTCCTGCGCGGCCTCCTTCAGGTCCAGCATGACCGGCTGGCCGGCCTCGCCCACGCCGATGGGGACGCGCAGCCGCTCGGCCGTGGACCGCGGCCGCCAGGTGCGCCGTACGTCGACCGAGGCGGCGTCGCCCAGACTCAGCAGGTCGGTGAACTCCAGGTTGGCCAGCAGCGGTTCGTCGTCGTCGCCGCCCGTGCCCACGCGCAGCGGGGCGAGCTGGCGGGCCAGCGCCTCGGCCGCCTCCGCGGAGAGGGAGTCGGGCCGCCCCTGGTACACCGCGCCGTGCGCCGACTCCAGCCGCAGCTCGCCGGGGCGTACGACCACCGACAGACCGCCGCGCGGACTGCCGATGTCACCGGGCACGACCTCGATGACGGTGACCCCCTGCAGCCCCTCGGCCGAGGCCAGCATCGAGTCCGGCGGCACCACGGAGCCGCCGTCCAGCACGACCACCACATGGGGCTGGTCCAGCAGCGGCGGTCCGGAGGAGTTGAAGCGGGGGCGGCCCTCCAGCTTCGCGCCCAGCAGGTGCTCCAGGCCCGCCGCGTCGCCCGTGATCAGCCGCCCGCTGCCCGCGCCGTCGGCGACGCCGGACACCTGGACGTGCGGCAGCCACTTGGCCCACTCCCAGCGCTCGGCGCCGTCCCGCCCGGTCACCACGCCGACCACCAGGTCCTCGGGGGAGTGCAGGGTGACGAGGGAGGCGACCATGGCGCGGACGGCGCCGTGCACCGACTCCGGTTCGCCGCTCACCGTCAGGTGGTAGAAGGCGCGCAGGGACACGGCCATCGGCAGGTTCGCGACGGTGCCCTGCGTCTGCAGGAACTGGTGCATCGCACCGGCCGTCAGCGGCTCCAGCTCGTCCACCGGAGCCGTCTCCGGGGCCACCAGCGCGGTGGCGAGCCGCTGTTCGCCCAGGCCGACGCGTACGTGCACGAAGTCGTCGTCGCCGGCGCGCCGTTCCCACACCCGGCTGGGGGCCTCCCCGGCGAAGCGCGGGGAGGACTCGGCGACCAGGGCCCACAGCTGGTCCGGCGAGGGGTGCAGGTAGTACTGCGCGTCCCGCTGCATCCGCGCCGTCCTGCGGACCTTGCGCCTGGTCTGCGCCAGGTACTTGAGGTAGTCGCGGCGCATCTGGGCCATCTCGCCCTGGGTGCCCCGGCGGAACCGCACGATGGTGGCGATGAGCATGGCCACGGTGGACGCGATCATGATCACGCCCATGATGCGCATGAAGGGGTGCGCGTTCGGCATGAAGAAGAAGACCACCGAACCACCCATGCCCAGCATCGGCAGGAGCTGGAACAGCACGCCCTCCTGCTGTCCGCGCGGGAGTTCGGGCGGTGGTTCAAGCCTCAGATCCTCGCCGGGCACGCTGGGCGGCAGCACCCGCGGCGGACGCTTGACGACGATCTGGCTCACGGAAGCATCAATCCCTCGGGCAGAGCGGGACGGTGGTGTGCCTGCCGACGCCCCCGTGGCGACGGACCCCGTCCGCGCGGGGCGATACTACTGGCAGCCGCCGGTGCCGGGGGGCGGTAGGGTGGCGCGCGACATATGCGCAGCGTGAGCGGCCTGCCGGGGGTGAAAAGCCGCGGCAGGGCGCGGAGTTCCCGGGGAGGGACCGTGCGCATCGTGTGGAGCCAATGAGCCAGTGAGCCAGCGAGCAGCCCACGAGGGGGATCTCAAGGTGAGTACGACTGCACCGGCAGCCGCCACCGGCTTCTGCCGGGTCACCATCGTCGCGCCCGACAGCCGCATCGACGTGGCCCTCCCCGAGGACGTCCCGGTCGCCGACCTGTACCCCGAGATCCTCCGCCTCAGCGGCCAGACCTCCGCCGAGGGCGCTCCGGTCGGCTACCACCTGGTGCGCCGCGACGGCGGCGTGCTCGACAGCGCCCGCTCCCTGACCGCCCAGCAGGTCCTGGACGGCGAGGTCCTCAGCCTCCGCCCGTTCGCCGAGTCGCTGCCGCCGGCCGTCTTCGACGACGTCTCCGACGCGGTCGCCTCCGCGGTCTCGAAGGACCGCAGGATGTGGAGCGACGACCTGATGCGCGGAGCCGGGCTGGTCGGCGGCGTGGTGCTGCTGTCGCTCATGGCCTTCGTGCTGTGGTTCGCCGACCCGGTCCGCCACGACATGCACAGCCTGCCGGGCATCCTCGCCGCGATCACCGGAGTGCTGCTGATCGCCTTCGCGGCGGTACGGGCCCGGGTGTACGACGACCGCCCCTGCGCGACGGCGCTCGGACTCGCCTCCCTGCCGCACGTGATGATCGCCGGGTCCGGGCTGCTGCCCCTGGCGGACGGCGGCGGCATCGGCAGACTGCAGTTCCTGCTCGGGTGCGTCGCCGTCCTCGTGGCCTCCGTCGCCCTGATCGCCGCCACGCCCGGCGGGGACGGCCCGTTCGTCGCCGCCGCCTTCGCGTCCACCGTCGGCACCCTGGCCACCTTCACCGCCATCCTCGCCGAACTGAGCCCGGTGCAGACCGCGGCCGTGTGCGCCCCCGTGGCGATCGGCGCCATCGCCTTCCTGCCCGGCCTGTCGGCCCGTTTCGCCCGGCTTCCCATCGGCTACAACGCCCCGCGCACCGGTGCCATGCGCTACGACGAGGACCCCGACGCCGCCCCCGACACCGCCGGGCCCGTCGACGCGGACCGCATCGCGGCCCAGGCCCGCCGCGGCCACGAGACGCTGCTCGGCCTCGTCGGCGGCTGCTCGGCCGTCGTCGTCGCCTCCGCGGCCGTCCTGGGCTTCTCCGAGTCGGGCTGGGGGCAGCTCCTCGCCCTGGCCGCGGGGCTGGCGGCGCTGACGCGCGCCCGCCTGTTCCGCTACACCGCCCAGGTCGCCTGCACCCTCGCCGCGGGGCTGGGCGCCCTCGCCCTCCTCGCGCTCGGCCTGGCCCTCAACCCGCCCGCCGACCTGGTGCGCGAGCTGCTGGCCGGCGACAGCGGCCCGCTGGACCTGCGCACCGTCTGGCTGTCGGCCGCCCTGGCCGGCGCGGCGGCCCTGGCCACGGCCATCGGCCTGATCGTGCCGCGGCGCGGCGTCACCCCCTTCTGGGGCCGGTTCCTCGACTTCGCGGAGGGCTTCGTCCTGCTGTCGCTGGTCCCGCTGTGCCTGGCGGTGCTGGACGCCTACTCCGCCGCGCGGAGCATGACCGGCTGAGGCGGGCGCCCGTGCCACCCCGGGAGCTCCGGCGGTCCCGGCGTCCCGGCCGCCCGGCCGCCCGGCGGCGACCTGCGGTGAGCGTCCCGTCGCACGACTGGTAGGGTTGTCGGCGGCCGTTTGTGTACGCGTCTTCCGGTGACCACCTGGAGGCAGCGCCCAGCGGACCCCGCCTCCCGAGTCGTGGAAGATCCCCTGCGCGGAAGACCAGGGGCACTCGGTGGCCTCGACGAAGAATCCAAGGAGTATCGCGTGTCGCTCGACGCCGCTACGAAGAAGCAGATCATGGCCGAGTTCGCCACCAAGGAGGGCGACACCGGCTCCCCCGAGGTCCAGGTGGCGATGCTCACCCGCCGCATCTCGGACCTCACCGAGCACCTGAAGACCCACAAGCACGACCACCACTCCCGCCGGGGCCTGCTGCTCCTGGTCGGCCAGCGCCGCCGCCTGCTGCAGTACCTGGCGAAGAAGGACATCCAGCGCTTCCGCGCGCTGGTCGAGCGCCTGGGCATCCGCCGCGGCGCGGCCGGCGCCCGGTAGTACGCCGTGAAAGGGAGCGGTTCCCCGGCGGGGACCGCTCCCTTCGCCGTACTCGCGGTGCCTCACAGGCACTCACGGAGACCGGAAGCTTTGTAGTCTGGTCCCACAACGACATACGAGAACGAGGCGGAGCGCCTTCACGCCGCCGGTCCTCGGTAGTGGCCCCCGGGCGAAAGGTCCCGGGAGCTTCGATCGAAGACCGGCCCGTACGGGAAGACGCTCCACCGCCACCGTCCGAGCCACACGGGCACGGACGCAGACGAGGAGAATTCCCTGGTGGAGAACGAGACCCACTACGCCGAGGCCGTCATCGACAACGGTTCCTTCGGCACCCGCACCATCCGTTTCGAGACGGGCCGCCTGGCCCGCCAGGCCGCCGGCTCGGCCGTGGCCTACCTGGACGACGACACCATGGTGCTGTCGGCCACCACCGCCTCGAAGCACCCCAAGGAGCAGCTGGACTTCTTCCCCCTGACGGTCGACGTCGAGGAGCGGATGTACGCCGCGGGCAAGATCCCCGGCTCCTTCTTCCGCCGCGAGGGCCGCCCCAGCGAGGACGCGATCCTCACCTGCCGCCTGATCGACCGCCCGCTGCGCCCGTCCTTCAAGAAGGGCCTGCGCAACGAGATCCAGATCGTCGAGACGATCCTCGCGCTCAACCCCGACCACCTCTACGACGTGGTCGCCATCAACGCCGCCTCCTGCTCCACCCAGCTGGCCGGCCTGCCCTTCTCGGGCCCGATCGGCGGCACCCGCGTCGCCCTGATCCGCGGCCAGTGGGTGGCCTTCCCCACCCACAGCGAGCTGGAGGAGGCCGTCTTCGACATGGTCGTCGCCGGCCGTGTCCTGCCCGACGGCGACGTGGCGATCATGATGGTCGAGGCCGAGGCCACCGAGAAGACCGTCGAGCTGGTCAAGGGCGGCGCCGAGGCGCCGACCGAGGAGGTCGTCGCCGCCGGCCTGGAGGCCGCCAAGCCCTTCATCAAGACCCTGTGCAAGGCCCAGTCGGACCTGGCCGCCAAGGCCGCCAAGCCGGTCGGCGAGTTCCCGATCTACCTGGACTACCAGGACGACGTGTACCAGGCGCTGGAGACGGCCGTCCGCGACGAGCTGGCCCAGGCGCTGACCATCGCCGGCAAGCAGGAGCGCGAGACCGAGCTCGACCGCGTCAAGGCGCTGGCCGCCGAGAAGCTGCTGCCGCAGTTCGAGGGGCGCGAGAAGGAGATCTCCGCGGCGTACCGCTCGCTGACCAAGGCCCTGGTCCGCGAGCGCGTCATCAAGGAGAAGAAGCGCATCGACGGCCGCGGTCTGACCGACATCCGCACCCTGGCCGCCGAGGTCGAGGCGATCCCCCGGGTCCACGGCTCGGCGCTGTTCGAGCGCGGTGAGACCCAGATCCTGGGCGTCACCACCCTCAACATGCTCCGCATGGAGCAGCAGCTCGACACCCTCTCGCCGGTGACGCGCAAGCGCTACATGCACAACTACAACTTCCCGCCGTACTCCACCGGCGAGACCGGTCGCGTCGGCTCCCCCAAGCGCCGCGAGATCGGCCACGGCGCGCTGGCCGAGCGGGCGATCGTCCCGGTCCTGCCCAGCCGCGAGGAGTTCCCGTACGCCATCCGCCAGGTCTCCGAGGCGCTGGGCTCCAACGGCTCGACGTCCATGGGTTCGGTGTGCGCCTCCACCATGTCGCTGCTGAACGCCGGCGTGCCGCTCAAGGCGCCGGTCGCAGGCATCGCGATGGGCCTGATCTCCCAGGAGATCGAGGGCGAGACCCACTACGTCACCCTCACCGACATCCTCGGTGCGGAGGACGCCTTCGGCGACATGGACTTCAAGGTCGCCGGCACCCGCCAGTTCGTCACCGCCCTCCAGCTCGACACCAAGCTGGACGGCATCCCGGCCTCCGTGCTGGCCGCGGCCCTCAAGCAGGCCCGTGACGCCCGCCTGCACATCCTGGACGTGATGAGCGAGGCCATCGACGTCCCGGACGAGATGTCCCCCAACGCGCCGCGGATCATCACCGTGAAGATCCCGGTGGACAAGATCGGTGAGGTCATCGGCCCCAAGGGCAAGATGATCAACCAGATCCAGGAGGACACCGGCGCCGACATCACCATCGAGGACGACGGCACCATCTACATCGGCGCCGCCGACGGCCCGGCCGCCGAGGCCGCCCGCGCCACCATCAACGGCATCGCCAACCCGACGATGCCCGAGGTCGGCGAGCGCTACCTGGGCACGGTCGTGAAGACCACCACCTTCGGAGCCTTCGTCTCCCTGCTCCCGGGCAAGGACGGCCTGCTGCACATCTCGCAGATCCGCAAGCTCGCCGGCGGCAAGCGCGTGGAGAACGTCGAGGACGTGCTGGGGGTCGGCCAGAAGGTCCAGGTCGAGATCGCCGAGATCGACCAGCGAGGCAAGCTGTCGCTGATCCCGGTGCTCGAGGAGGACGAGAAGGAAGGCGCCGAGACCACCGACGCGAAGGACACCGCGACCAAGTGACGCGCACGCCCCGTACGACGGCCCGCCCCACCGCCCCGGTGGGGCGGGCCGTCGCCCGTCCCCACCACGCCCCCCGCCCGGCCGCCGGGCCCGCATCCGGCCGCTGGTCCCCGTCCGCCACCGCAGCCGGAAACGGCGCGGGCACCGTCCGCAAGACCGTGCTCCCCGGCGGCCTGCGGGTCGTCACCGAGTCGGTGCCGACCGTCCGCTCCGCCACCTTCGGCATCTGGGCGCGGGTCGGCTCACGAGACGAGACGCCCACGCTCAACGGCGCCACCCACTACCTGGAGCACCTGCTCTTCAAGGGCACCGGGCGGCGCAGCGCCCTGGACATCTCCGCGGAGATCGACGCGGTCGGCGGTGAGATGAACGCCTTCACGGCGAAGGAGTTCACCTGCTACTACGCCCGGGTCCTGGACACCGACCTGCCGCTGGCGGTCGACGTCGTCTGCGACATGCTGACCGGCTCGCTGATCCGCTCCGAGGACGTCGACGCCGAGCGCAACGTCGTCCTGGAGGAGATCGCCATGACCGAGGACGACCCCGGGGACTGCGTCCACGACCTGTTCGCCAGGACCATGCTCGGCGACACCCCGCTGGGCCGCCCGGTCCTGGGTACCACCGACACCATCAACGCCCTCACCCGCGACCAGATCGCCCGCTTCTACCGCCGGCACTACGACCCCACCCACCTGGTCGTCGCAGCCGCCGGCAACCTCGACCACGACACGGTCGTACGGCAGGTGCGAGAGGCCTTCGAGCGGGCGGGCGCCCTGGGCCGTGCCGACGCCGAGCCCGTCGCCCCCCGCAGCGGCTCGCGCCGCATCCGCACCGCCGGCCGCGTCGACCTGCTGGACCGCGCCACCGAGCAGGCCCACGTCATCCTCGGAATGCCCGGGCTGTCCCGCACCGACGAGCGCCGCTGGGCACTGGGAGTGCTCAGCGCCGCCCTGGGCGGTGGCATGAGCTCCCGGCTGTTCCAGGAGGTGCGGGAGAAGCGCGGGCTGGCCTACAGCGTCTACTCCTACACCTCGGGCTTCGCCGACTGCGGCCTGTTCGGCGTGTACGTGGGCTGCCGCCCCAACCTGGTCCACGACGTGCTGAAGATCTGCCGCGACGAACTCGACCACGTCGCCGCGCACGGTCTGGGGGACGAGGAGCTGCGCCGCGCCATCGGGCAGGTCTCCGGCTCCACGGTCATGGGCCTGGAGGACACCGGCGCGCTGATGAACCACATCGGCAAGGGCGAGCTGTGCTGGGGCGAGCAGCTTTCGGTCGACGGGATGCTCGCGAAGATCGCCTCCGTCACCCCCGACGACATCCGCTCGGTGGCCCGGGAGATCCTGGGATGGCGGCCCTCGCTGTCGGTCATCGGGCCGCTGACCGACCGGCAGAGCGCCCGCCTGGACGACGCCGTCGCCTGACCGCAGGCCGGCCCGGCCGGCCCCGCCCGATCCGGGCCCCGCCGGGCCCGTACCCGTGAAAGGGAACACGCACATGAGCAAGCTCCGCGTAGCAGTCCTCGGCGCCAGGGGCCGCATCGGCTCCGAGGCCGCCCGCTCCGTGGAGGGCGCCGACGACATGGAGCTCGTCGCGGCCCTGGACAAGGACGACTCCCTGGAGGCGCTCACCGAAGCGGGCGCCCAGGTCGCGGTGGACCTGACGCACCCCGACTCGGTGATGGGCAACCTGGAGTTCTGCGTCGGACACGGCATCCACGGCGTCGTCGGCACCACCGGCTGGACCGACGAGCGCTTCGGGAAGCTGCGCACCTGGCTGGAGGCCTCCCCGGGCACCGGAGTGCTGGTCGCGCCGAACTTCTCCATCGGCGCCGTGCTGACCATGCGCTTCGCCCGGCAGGCCGCCCGTTTCTTCGAGTCCGCCGAGGTGGTCGAGCTGCACCACCCGAACAAGGCCGACGCGCCCTCCGGCACCGCCACCCGCACCGCCCAGCTCATCGCCGCGGCGCGGGCCGAGGCGGGCTGCCCGGCGCAGCCGGACGCCACCACCTCGGCCCTCGACGGCGCCCGCGGCGCGGACGTGGACGGGATCCCGGTGCACGCGGTGCGGCTGCGCGGACTGCTGGCGCACCAGGAGGTGCTCTTCGGCGACACCGGCGAGACCCTCACCATCCGCCACGACTCGCTGCACCACAGCAGCTTCATGCCCGGCATCCTGCTGGGAGTGCGCCGGGTGACCGGCACCCCCGGCCTCACCGTGGGGCTGGAACACTTCATGGACCTGGACTGAGACCCATGGGCGGAAAGATCACCTATGCCTTCCTCGCCGTCTCGCTGGTCGTCGTCTTCGCGGTGGTGGCCCTGGAGGGCGTACTGCTGCTGAGGACCGGCGAGCCGGCCGCGATGGGGATGGGGGCCGTCGCCTTCGTCCTCCCGTGCGTCGGCGCCTGGTTCCTGTGGCACAACACCCGCTTCGCCCGGAACGCGAACCGCCTGGCGCGGGAACTGGAGGCCGAGGGCGGGCTGCCGCAGGACGGGCCCGCGCGGACGGCGGGCGGACGCGTGGACAAGGCGTCGGCGGACGAGGTCTTCGCCCGGCGCAAGGAGGAGACCGAGGCCGCCCCGGACGACTGGCGCTGCTGGTTCCGGCTGGCCGTGGCCTACCACGACGCCCGGGACACCCCGCGGGCCCGCAAGGCGATGCAGCGGGCCATCGCGCTGCACGACGGCGGGCCCGTGCGGGAGACCGCCGCCTGAGCGGCGCCGGCCGCCCCCGGACCCAGCGGACCGGCACGGTCTAGGGGCGGCTGTTCTCCGCGGCCCAGCCCTCCACCACGTCCGCCGCCTGGTCGAAGGAGTCGGGGCGGGAGAGGAAGTCGGCGTTGTGGTCGGTCAGCACGGGCCTGAGCGCCTCGCCGCGCCGCGGTTCGACGAGCAGGGCCTGCCCCTGCACGGTCCGCGGCATGCCCAGCCACTTCACCGGCTGCTGCACCGTCCGTACGGCCGAGACGTCCCGCCAGGACAGCGTCGTGGTCGAGACCAGGCCCACCTGGCGTATCCCGCGGGCGCTGACCCACACCCCCACACGCAGCAGCCGCAGCGCGTAGGCGATCACCAGCGCCGCGAAGAGCAGGCACACGGCCGCCTCCGCGGTGGCGCCGGCCATGGCGATGATCAGGGTGGACATCAGCATGTAGGCGGCGAGCAGCAGTGCCAGAGCCGCCCCGGCGACCCGCCAGGGGCCCGGCCGGTACGGTCGTCGCCATCTCTCCCGCTCCTCGTACGGCAGCGGTGCGTCGGAGGCGGTGGCGTCCAGTTCGCCGTCGGCCGTCAGGAAGTGCAGTGGCACGGGATCCTCGCTCACGGACACAGTGGGTGGGGGCCTGTGAGCGAGGAGATTATCAGCGGCTCTCGGCGGCGGTCGGCTGGTCCGGCCTGCCGTCCTGCGGCCGCGGGGTCTCCAGGGCCGGCATCCCCAGGAGCAGGGACCCCACGAGCCCGGCGACCACGACCACCCCCAGCAGCACGCGGCCGGCCATGTCCGTCCTCGACGGACGGCGGCGCGGGGGAGTGACGTTGCTGCGGAAGTGCCCGGACTCGGCGACGAAGGCGAAGGGCACGGACTCTTCGCGGCGGACCATCTGCTGCTGCTCCTCGAAAGGTGATCTGTACTGCCACGGGGAGAACGTCCGGACGTTCGGCCAAGTGCCCGTTTTCCACTACTTGCGGAAGAATATCAGCGCCCGTCTCCGCCGCCGCGCGAGTGGGGGCGAGCCGGGGGCGAGGTCGCCCCCGCGGCCGTCGCCGCCATAGGCTGTGCGCCGCCCCGACTTCCCGCGTGGCACGACCGAAAGGATCCCCGGTGTCCGACGCCCCCGACATCCGCTTCCGCAGTGACATGACCGTCGAGCTGGTCAAACACTCGGCCGCAGACACCGACGTGCTGTGGGCGGCGCGGGTCTCCACCGCGGGTGAGCAGTCCCTGGACGAGCTGGATAAGGATCCGCAGCGCTCCAGGGGGCTGATCAACTTCCTGATGCGCGACCGGCACGGCAGTCCGTTCGAGCACAACTCGATGACCTTCTTCATCAGCGCCCCGCTGTTCGTCTTCCGCGAGTTCCACCGCCACAGGGTCGGCTGGAGCTACAACGAGGAGAGCGGCAGGTACCGCGAGCTGGAGCCCGTCTTCTACGTGCCGGACACCTCCCGCAAGCTGGTGCAGGAGGGGCGTCCGGGCAAGTACCGGTTCGTGGAGGGCAGTGAGGAGCAGCACCGGCTGGCCGTGGAGGCCATGGAGTTCTCCTACCGCCGCTCCTACGAGGCGTACCAGGAGATGCTGGACGCGGGCATCGCCCGCGAGGTCGCCCGCGCGACCCTTCCGGTCGGCCTCTACTCCTCGATGTACGCCACCTGCAACGCCCGGTCGCTGATGCACTTCCTGGGGCTGCGCACCCAGCACGAACTGGCGAGGGTGCCCTCTTTCCCGCAGCGCGAGATCGAGATGGTCGCCGAGCGGATGGAGGCGCACTGGGCCGGCCTCATGCCCCTGACGCACGAGGCGTTCAACGCCAACGGGCGGGTCGCCCCGTAGCTCACGGAACCATCGTGATCTCTGTCCGGATTGCGGCCTTTGGAGAGGTTCGTCTACGCTTTTCCCACGGACCCGGCACTGTCTGAACCCCCGAGCGGACAGTGCCGGGCTCCTCAACCGGCTCCCGAGGGCACACCGGACCTCAGGCTGCGAGTAGCGTGGGACCCATGGCTCCGACCTCCACACCGCAGACGCCCTTCGGGCGGGTCCTGACCGCGATGGTCACGCCGTTCACCGCGGACGGCGATCTCGACCTCGACGGCGCGCAGCAGCTCGCCGCCCACCTGGTGGACGCCGGCAACGACGGCATCGTCGTCAACGGCACCACCGGTGAGTCCCCGACCACCAGCGATGCGGAGAAAGCCCAGCTCGTGCGGGCGGTGGTCGAGGCGGTCGGCGACCGCGCCCACGTCGTCGCCGGAGCCGGCACCAACGACACCCGGCACAGCCTGGAACTGGCCCGCGCGGCCGAGCGGGCCGGCGCCCACGGCCTGCTGGCCGTCACGCCGTACTACAGCAAGCCCCCGCAGGAGGGCCTGTACCGGCACTTCACCGCCATCGCCGACGCCACCGGTCTGCCGGTCATGCTCTACGACATCCCCGGGCGCAGCGGTGTTCCCATCAACACCGAGACCATCGTCCGACTGGCCGAACACCCCAGGATCGTCGCCAACAAGGACGCCAAGGGCGATCTGGGGCGCGCCAGCTGGGCCATCGCCACCAGCGGACTCGCCTGGTACAGCGGTGACGACATGCTCAACCTCCCGCTGCTGTCCGTCGGCGCGGTCGGCTTCGTCTCGGTAGTCGGCCACGTGGTCGCCCCCGAACTGCGCGCGCTGCTGGACGCCCACCTCAGCGGTGACGTCACCAAGGCGACGGAGATCCACCAGAAGCTGCTGCCGGTCTTCACCGGTATGTTCCGCACCCAGGGCGTGATCACCACCAAGGCCGCCCTCGCGCTCCAGGGGTTGCCGGCAGGCCCCCTGCGGATGCCGCTCGTCGAGCTGACCCCGGAGGAGACGGAGCAGCTCAAGCGCGATCTCGCCGCCGGCGGGGTACAGCTCTGAAACAGACTTCACAACTGGATACGGACCAACAACTGCAAGTGCACGACGATCGCGCGCCACGTGCCCGGCCAGGGCGCGTGGCGCGCGTGGTGAGGAGAGACTTTTGAGCCACCCGCATCCCGAACTCGGCCCCCCGCCGCCACTGCCCGAGGGCGGCCTGCGCGTCACCCCGCTGGGCGGTCTCGGCGAGATCGGCCGCAACATGACCGTCTTCGAGTACGGCGGCCGGCTGCTCATCGTCGACTGCGGCGTCCTCTTCCCCGAGGAGGAGCAGCCCGGAATCGACCTGATCCTTCCGGACTTCAGCTCCGTGCGGGACCGGCTGGAGGACATCGACGGCATCGTCCTGACCCACGGCCACGAGGACCACATCGGCGGCGTCCCGTACCTGCTGCGGGAGAAGCCCGACATCCCGCTGATCGGCTCCAAGCTGACCCTGGCCCTGATCGAGGCCAAGCTCCAGGAGCACCGCATCCGTCCCTACACCCTCGAGGTGGCCGAGGGCGACCGCGAGCGCATCGGCCCCTTCGACTGCGAGTTCGTCGCGGTCAACCACTCCATCCCGGACGCGCTGGCCGTCGCCGTCCGCACCCCGGCGGGCATGGTCGTGCACACCGGCGACTTCAAGATGGACCAGCTTCCGCTGGACCGCCGCCTCACCGACCTGCGAGCCTTCGCGCGTCTGGGCGAGGAGGGCATCGACCTGCTGCTGTCGGACTCGACGAACGCCGAGGTGCCGGGCTTCACACCGCACGAGCGCGACATCTCCCAGGTGCTGCGCCAGGTGTTCGCCGGAGCGCGCAAGCGCATCATCGTGGCGAGCTTCGCCAGCCATGTCCACCGCATCCAGCAGATCCTCGACGCGGCCCACGAGTACGGCCGCCGTGTCGCCTTCGTCGGCCGGTCGATGGTCCGGAACATGGGCATTGCCCGGGACCTGGGCTACCTCAAGGTGCCCGCCGGGCTCGTCGTGGACGTCAAGACGCTGGACGACCTGCCGGACGACGAGGTGGTGCTCGTCTGCACCGGATCGCAGGGCGAGCCGATGGCCGCGCTGTCGCGCATGGCCAACCGGGACCACCAGATCCGCATCGTCCCCGGCGACACGGTGATCCTGGCCTCCTCGCTGATCCCGGGCAACGAGAACGCGGTCTACCGGGTGATCAACGGCCTGACCCGGTGGGGCGCCGACGTCGTCCACAAGGGCAACGCCAAGGTGCACGTGTCGGGCCACGCCTCGGCGGGCGAGCTGCTGTACTTCTACAACATCTGCCGGCCGAAGAACCTGATGCCGGTCCACGGCGAGTGGCGTCACCTGCGGGCCAACGCGGAGCTGGGCGCGCAGACCGGGGTGCCCAAGGACCACATCGTGATCGCCGAGGACGGCGTGGTGGTCGACCTGGTCGACGGCAGGGCCAAGATCGTCGGAAAGGTCCAGGCGGGCTACGTCTACGTCGACGGCCTCTCGGTCGGCGACGTCACCGAGTCGTCGCTGAAGGACCGCCGGATCCTGGGCGAGGAGGGGATCATCTCGATCTTCGTGGTGGTGGACAGCACCACCGGCAAGATCACGGGTGGTCCGCACATCCAGTCCCGGGGGTCCGGCATCGACGACAAGGACTTCGAGTCGGTGATCCCCAAGATCGACGAAGCCCTGGCGAAGTCGGCTCAGGACGGCATCTCCGAGCCGCATCAGGTGCAGCAGCTCGTCCGCCGCGTGGTGGGCAGGTGGGTGTCGGACAACTACCGCCGCCGGCCCATGATCCTCCCCGTGGTCGTCGAGGTCTGAGGCTCAACCGGGGGCGGGGCACCCGGATTTGCATCCGGGCGCCCCGCTCCAGTACGTTTAAGTCTCCGCCGAACGGGAACCGGAAGCAGTCTTGCGCCGGTAGGTTCCCGCGACCGGAATCAGCGAACGGGACGGAAACGGACCGGAAAATGATTCTGGTAAGGTCGGAGACACCGAAGGGAAGCGCCCGGAGGGGCCCCGGAAGGGGTGCCGAAGGAAGCGTCCGTTCCTTGAGAACTCAACAGCGTGCCAAAAGTCAACGCCAGATATGTTGATACCCCGTCGCTCCTCCGGTTCCGGAGGAGTCGGCGAGGTTCCTTTGAAACACACAGCGAGGACGCTGTGCACCGCGGAAACCATTCCTTTCCGCCGGTGCCGCTCTGCGCGATGTGACCCGGGCATACCGGGACAGCATTCACGGAGAGTTTGATCCTGGCTCAGGACGAACGCTGGCGGCGTGCTTAACACATGCAAGTCGAACGCTGCCCCTTCTTCGGGAGGGGCGGAGTGGCGAACGGGT